>NZ_JANEWL010000034.1:0-41322 GCF_028069815.1 Citrobacter sp. Awk 2 | reverse complement strand
ATTAATAACACTGAGTAATGGTAGCGTATTTACGCAGATATACGCAGATAGCAGGTGAAGTATGCTGACAAAAGGCGTATCTTCAGCGCGGATTTCATCAATTTTTATGACTCATTTTATCCGGCTAACGCTTCGGAGCTAACCGTGATCCATACGCTATTCGATTTTCCTGTCTATTTTAAATTTTTCATTGGGTTATTTGCATTGGTCAACCCGGTAGGGATCATCCCTGTCTTTATCAGCATGACCAGCTACCAGACCGCTGCCGCACGCAATAAAACCAACCTTACGGCAAACCTGTCGGTTGCTATCATTCTGTGGACCTCTCTGTTTCTGGGGGATGGAATTCTGCAATTGTTTGGCATCTCAATTGATTCGTTCAGGATTGCTGGTGGTATCCTGGTCGTGACTATCGCGATGTCGATGATCAGCGGAAAACTTGGGGAAGATAAGCAAAACAAGCAGGAAAAGTCGGAGACGGCAATACGCGAGAGCATTGGCGTTGTCCCGTTAGCGCTGCCGTTAATGGCGGGGCCGGGGGCAATAAGCTCAACGATCGTCTGGGGCACGCGTTATCATAGTGCCATTAATCTGTTTGGTTTTTTCGTGGCAATTGCGCTGTTTGCTCTGTGCTGTTGGGGATTGTTTCGAATGGCGCCATGGCTGGTTCGCCTGCTGGGACAAACCGGTATCAACGTCATCACGCGTATTATGGGGTTGTTACTCATGGCGTTGGGTATTGAGTTCATTGTGACCGGTATCAAGTCCATTTTCCCGGGTTTACTTGCCTGAATACACCCATTCAATATAAACGGAGCTGCTCTCTGGCTCCGTTTCCCTCCATTGTCAGTAAAACTTCTCACGAAAGTTGAAAAGTGGCATAGCAATACTAAAAAATGATGATAGCCAACTGCATTTTTATGTATTGATTTTAAACACAATTACCTTTTCCGCAGAACAGATGAAACAGGGCTGCATTGTTATTTTATTAACATCATACTCTGGGGCTTGCTGAAGGATTATCGAAATGATATTAGTTATTTCAGCACCTAATTTAGATGAATGTGCTAATTAATAACCAATTGTTAAATTTATGTGCATTCTGACGTCTCTTCGATGCCGGACAGGGTGATGAACGGGGTGTCTCATGCAATGTATTGAATTAATTGATTTTATTGTTGAAAAATTGCTTTTTTGATGATTTTTTAGTGCGGTTTTTTTTCGATAAAAGAGAATTGGTTAACAAATCTGTAAAATGTATTGGCGGTGAAGAAACGCATTTGATACTTTCCGGCCAGGTATTTAGCAGAAGATTTCACGTTGATGAGAATCATTTTCAGTTAGTTTCTCTCAACAGGATAATAGCGTGCTTCCGGCAGGGGAGGCACGTAGATAATCGACGCAAGGCGATCAAACGAATCGTCAGAATAAATAAAGTCGGTGATAGCGAGCAGTAAACAAAAAAACACCTGACGGTAGAAAATCTCCGGTGCCGTACAGGGATCCTGACAGGATTAACAGTCTGGTTATAAAACCAGCCATAATAATGAGGGAGTACAAACACAATGACTAACATCACTAAAAAAAGTTTAGTAGCTGCGGGGATCCTAACTGCGCTAATCGCTGGAAATGTTGCTACAGCAGCAGTAGTACCAGCAGGCGTACAGTTAGCTGAGAAGCAGACTCTGGTGCGTAATAATGGTTCGGAAGTCCAGTCACTCGATCCGCATAAAATCGAAGGTGTACCGGAATCCAACATTAACCGTGATTTATTTGAAGGTTTATTAATCAGTGACGTTGATGGCAAACCATCACCGGGCGTGGCTGATAAATGGGAAAATAAAGATTTTAAAGTTTGGACATTCCATCTGCGTAAAGACGCTAAATGGTCTGATGGAACGCCCGTTACCGCACAAGATTTCGTCTATAGCTGGCAACGTCTGGCGAACCCTAATACTGCTTCACCGTACGCCAGCTATTTACAGTACGGACATATTGTCAATATTGATGACATCATCGCCGGTAAGAAGCCAGTTACCGATCTCGGTGTAAAAGCGATTGACGACCATACCTTTGAAGTCACTCTGAGCGAACCTGTTCCTTATTTCTACAAACTACTTGTGCACTCCTCTCTTTCACCTGTGCCTAAAGCCGTGGTGGAAAAATTCGGTGAAAAATGGACCCAACCCGCTAACATCGTTTCTAACGGCTCTTATAAACTGAAAGACTGGGTTGTCAACGAGCGTATTGTTCTTGAGCGTAATACCCACTACTGGGACAACGCGAAAACCATTATTAACCAGGTTACATACCTGCCAATTTCTTCTGAAGTGACTGACGTGAACCGCTATCGCAGCGGTGAAATCGACATGACCTATAACAACATGCCGATTGAGTTATTCCAGAAACTGAAAAAAGAGATCCCGAACGAAGTTCACGTTGATCCTTACCTGTGCACCTATTATTACGAAATTAACAACCAAAAAGCACCGTTCAACGATGTTCGTGTTCGTACCGCCCTGAAGCTGGCGCTGGATCGTGACATTATCGTCAACAAAGTGAAAAACCAGGGCGATCTGCCTGCCTATAGCTTTACCCCGCCATATACTGATGGCGCTAAACTGGTTGAGCCAGAGTGGTTCAAGTGGTCACAGGAAAAACGTAACGAAGAAGCGAAAAAACTGCTGGCCGAAGCTGGTTTTACCGCGGATAAACCGTTGACCTTTGATCTGCTGTATAACACCTCCGATCTGCACAAGAAGCTGGCTATCGCTGCGGCATCCATCTGGAAGAAAAATCTGGGTGCGAACGTGAAGCTGGAAAATCAGGAGTGGAAGACTTTCCTCGATACGCGTCATCAGGGCAACTATGACGTTTCACGCGCAGGCTGGTGTGCGGATTATAACGAACCGACGTCTTTCCTGAATATGGTGCTGTCTGACAGCTCCAACAACACCGTCCACTATAAGAGCCCTGCATTTGACAAGTTGATTGCTGATACCCTGAAAGCAACTGATGATGCTCAGCGCAGTGAACTGTATTCGCAAGCAGAACAGCTGTTGGATAAAGACTCTGCAATTGTACCGGTGTTCTACTACGTTAACGCCCGTCTGGTGAAACCTTGGGTAGGCGGATACTCCGGTAAAGACCCGATGGATAATATCCACGTTAAAGACTTGTATATTATCAAGCATTAATGGCAAGACGTGGGGTAATCATGTTTGCCCCACAGTGTCTTTTTCTTCGAACTATAAATACCTCTTTCGACAAAGAGAGGTATACCCTAAATAATTCACGTTGCAGGAAGGCGGCAACGCAGCGAATCGCCAGTCGCTAACTTAAGTAAGTGACTGGCGTGAGCGAGTAAAGCCAACGCACCTGCAGCTTGAAGTATGACGGGTATAAAGGCACACGCCAGAAGGTACGGGCAATGTTGAAATTTATATTACGCCGCTGTCTGGAAGCGATTCCGACGCTATTTATTCTTATTACGATTTCATTCTTTATGATGCGTCTTGCACCGGGAAGTCCTTTCACCGGAGAGCGCGCGTTACCGCCAGAAGTTCTGGCGAATATTGAAGCGAAATACCATCTTAATGACCCGATCTCAACGCAGTACTTTAGCTATCTGAAACAGCTGGCGCACGGTGATTTTGGGCCATCCTTTAAATATAAAGACTACACCGTTAATGACCTGGTCGCGTCAAGCTTTCCGGTTTCCGCGAAGCTGGGGGCTGCGGCCTTTATTCTGGCGGTGGTGATCGGCGTCAGTGCGGGCGTAATCGCCGCGTTGAAGCAAAACACGCGGTGGGATTACACAGTTATGGGGGTGGCGATGACCGGGGTGGTGATCCCCAGTTTTGTCGTTGCTCCCTTATTAGTCATGATATTTGCAATCACACTGAAATGGCTACCCGGTGGCGGCTGGAATGGTGGGGCGCTGAAATTTATGATCCTGCCAATGGTGGCGCTATCCCTGGCCTACATTGCCAGTATTGCGCGTATTACCCGCGGCTCGATGATTGAAGTGCTGCACTCTAACTTTATTCGGACCGCGCGTGCTAAAGGGTTACCGATGCGACGGATTATTTTCCGCCATGCGTTAAAACCTGCGTTGTTGCCGGTGTTGTCCTATATGGGCCCCGCGTTTGTCGGCATCATTACCGGTTCGATGGTTATTGAAACTATCTATGGTTTACCGGGCATTGGGCAGTTGTTTGTGAATGGCGCATTAAACCGCGATTACTCGCTGGTACTGAGCCTGACTATTCTGGTCGGCGCGCTGACCATCGTGTTTAACGCGATTGTCGATGTGCTGTATGCCGTAATCGACCCGAAAATCCGTTACTGATACTGGAGCTCGCTATGATGTTAAGTAAGAAAAACAGCGAAGCGCTGGAAAATTTCAGTGAGAAGCTGGAGGTCGAAGGCCGTAGCCTGTGGCAGGACGCGCGTCGACGCTTTATGCATAACCGGGCGGCAGTAGCCAGCCTCGTGGTACTGGTGATTATTGCGCTGTTTGTGACCCTGGCGCCAATGTTGTCGCAGTTTACCTACTTCGATACCGACTGGGGCATGATGTCCAGCGCGCCGGATACGGAATCAGGCCACTATTTCGGTACTGACTCGTCGGGACGCGACCTGCTGGTGCGGGTGGCAATTGGGGGACGGATCTCGTTGATGGTGGGGATTGCGGCGGCGCTGGTGGCGGTGATTGTGGGCACGCTGTACGGTTCACTATCGGGTTACCTGGGCGGTAAAATCGACTCCGTGATGATGCGTCTGCTGGAAATCCTTAACTCCTTCCCGTTCATGTTCTTCGTTATTCTGTTGGTCACCTTCTTTGGGCAAAACATTCTGCTGATCTTTGTGGCGATTGGGATGGTGTCTTGGCTTGACATGGCGCGTATCGTTCGTGGCCAGACGCTGAGCCTGAAGCGCAAAGAGTTTATTGAAGCAGCCCAGGTCGGTGGGGTGTCTACCGTGCGTATTGTTGTGCGCCACATTGTGCCAAACGTACTGGGTGTAGTGGTGGTCTACGCCTCGTTGCTGGTTCCCAGCATGATCCTGTTTGAATCGTTCCTGAGCTTCCTGGGACTTGGCACACAAGAGCCGCTAAGTAGCTGGGGCGCATTACTCAGTGATGGTGCCAACTCGATGGAAGTATCGCCATGGTTACTGCTGTTCCCGGCAGGGTTCCTGGTGGTGACGCTATTCTGTTTTAACTTTATTGGCGATGGCCTGCGTGATGCCCTCGACCCGAAAGACCGTTAAGGAGTGCCGCCATGAGCGTAATTGAGACCTCAACCGCGCCGCTCGCGCAACAACAGGCTAACGCGCTGCTGAACGTTACCGATCTGCGAGTGACGTTTGCCACCCCTGATGGTGATGTTACTGCAGTAAACGATTTAAACTTTTCACTACGCGCCGGGGAAACGTTGGGTATTGTGGGTGAGTCTGGTTCAGGTAAGTCGCAGACTGCATTTGCCTTGATGGGCCTGTTGGCCGCAAATGGCCGAATTGGCGGTTCCGCTACATTTAACGGTCGTGAGATCCTGAACTTACCGGAGCGTGAGTTGAACAAACTGCGCGCCGAGCAAATCTCGATGATCTTCCAGGACCCTATGACCTCTCTGAATCCGTATATGCGGGTCGGCGAACAGTTAATGGAAGTTCTGATGCTACACAAAGGTATGAGCAAAGCAGAAGCCTTTGAAGAGTCAGTCAGAATGCTGGATGCGGTGAAAATGCCGGAAGCGCGTAAGCGTATGAAAATGTACCCGCATGAATTCTCCGGCGGTATGCGTCAACGTGTGATGATCGCCATGGCGCTACTGTGCAGGCCAAAGTTACTGATTGCCGATGAACCCACTACTGCGCTGGATGTTACGGTTCAGGCGCAAATCATGACGCTGCTGAATGAGCTGAAAAGTGAATTCAATACCGCAATCATCATGATTACCCACGACCTCGGTGTTGTTGCCGGTATTTGCGACAAAGTATTGGTGATGTATGCCGGACGCACGATGGAATATGGTAGTGCGCGCGATGTCTTTTATAAGCCTGTTCATCCGTATTCAATTGGCCTGCTTAATGCCGTCCCGCGTCTGGATGCCGAAGGGGAAGAAATGCTGACTATCCCGGGTAATCCGCCGAACCTGTTGCGTTTACCGAAAGGCTGCCCGTTCCAGCCCCGTTGCCCGCATGCCATGGAAATCTGTAGCAGTGCTCCGCCACTGGAAGAGTTTAGTCCGGGCCGTCTGCGTGCCTGCTTTAAACCGGTGGAGGAACTGGTATGAATGCGGTAACCGAACAACGAAAAGTACTCCTCGAAATTGCCGATCTGAAAGTCCATTTCGACATCAAAGATGGTAAACAGTGGTTCTGGCAACCGTCGAAAACGCTGAAAGCCGTTGATGGCGTTACACTACGTCTGTATGAGGGCGAAACATTAGGTGTGGTGGGGGAATCCGGTTGCGGGAAATCGACGTTTGCGCGTGCGATTATCGGTCTGGTAAAAGCGACCGATGGTAAAGTCGCCTGGCTCGGCAAAGATTTGCTTGGCATGAAACCCGATGAGTGGCGGGCGGTACGCAGTGACATCCAGATGATTTTCCAGGATCCACTGGCATCGCTAAACCCGCGTATGACCATCGGTGAAATTATCGCTGAACCGTTGAGGACTTATCACCCGAATCTGCCTGGGCAGGAAGTTCGTGACCGCGTAAAGGCGATGATGATGAAAGTGGGGTTACTGCCTAACCTGATTAACCGCTATCCGCACGAGTTTTCCGGTGGGCAGTGCCAGCGTATTGGTATTGCCCGCGCGTTGATCCTTGAGCCGAAGCTGATAATTTGTGATGAGCCCGTATCCGCGCTGGATGTGTCGATTCAGGCGCAGGTTGTTAACCTGTTGCAGCAATTACAGCGTGAGATGGGTTTATCATTAATCTTCATTGCCCATGACCTGGCAGTGGTTAAACATATTTCCGATCGCGTGCTGGTGATGTATCTCGGGCATGCGGTGGAATTAGGGACCTATGACGAGGTGTACCATAACCCGCTGCATCCCTATACCAAAGCGCTAATGTCAGCGGTGCCAATTCCCGATCCTGATATGGAGAGGAACAAGGTTATCCAACTGCTGGAAGGTGAGTTACCGTCCCCGATTAATCCGCCTTCGGGGTGTGTGTTCCGCACGCGTTGTCCGATCGCCGGACCAGAATGCGCGAAAACGCGTCCTGTACTTGAAGGGAGTTTCCGACACGCGGTTTCCTGCTTAAAAGTAGACCCGCTATAATCGAGAGGGCTGACATACTGTCAGCCCTTCTTTTTGGTGAGGTAAATGTGTCAGGCTTAGTCTCTTCTGTTCGCCGTACTCTCTACCGTACATTATTTGATTTAGATACACGCTCGGGGCGCCGTTTTGAAGGCATGTGTGCACTGTTCGCATTGCTGAGCGTGATTGTTATCTTCATTGAGTCTGGGGTTGGGACGCAATACCATTTAACCTATGATGAATGGCATATTTTTGTCTGGCTGGAAGTCTTTATTACGCTGGTCTTTACCCTCGAATATCTGCTCAGATTGTGCTGCTGGGCCAATCCTGCAAAATATGTGTTTAGCTTTTGGGGAATTATCGATCTCGCGACGATTCTGCCACTGTATGTGATGTGGCTATGGCCGGAAATTAGTCTGAGTTATGTTTTCGCCTGGCGAGCGATGCGCGTGCTGCGTGTACTGAGAATACTCAAACTGTTGCGATTTATGCCGTCGCTACGTGTGTTCTGGAGCGCAATTAAAAGTGCCCGTCATCAGTTGATGCTGTTTTACTCGTTTATTGCCATTCTGATGATTGTCTTTGGTGCACTGATGTACCTGATCGAAGGCCCGAAATATGGTTTTACCACGCTGAATGCGTCGGTATATTGGGCAATCGTTACTGTTACGACAGTCGGTTATGGTGATATTACCCCGCATACCCCGCTTGGCCGCATGGTTGCGTCAGTACTGATCCTGATTGGTTATTCGGTTATTGCAATCCCGACAGGATTGATAACAACACACATGAGCAGTGCGTTTCAGCATCGGCAAAATCAGCGCAAATGTCCGCAGTGTCAACAAAGCCAGCATGAGCACAGCGCGCAATTTTGTAATCGCTGCGGAAGTAAATTGCCTGACTAGAAATAAAAAAAGCTGCGAGAGCAGCTTTTTGTTTTCACTATTCGCGCCAGAGAATGTGGCAGAGTTTGTGATCTTTTTCGCGACATAACAGAACACGCGCAAAAATATCGTTAATCTCACCGTCTTCTGAGTCTGCCAGACCAATCACTACTTCGGCGAAGAAGTCAGGATTCAGATCAAAATCGACGTGCTCCTGCCAGTCTTGTGCAGGGTCAAATAACTCTGCACCGCCACGTTCTTCAAACTGCAAATTAAACAGAAGGATGTCGGCCGGATCGAGATTGTCCGCCGCCAGTTCGAGAAAAATGTCATAAGCCTGCTCAAGCGTTTCGTCTTCGGTCAGGCGGTTGTTCAAATCCATATCCATAATGACTACCTGTTTACTGTCTGATGGGCACGTTTTACAGCAACGGGCTAAAGAAGTAAAACAGTCGCTCAGCGATACGCTGCCAGAGTGGTCGTTTTACCCACAAACGTGCATCCAGCAGGCGGGAACGCGAAATATAATCATCCTGTACCGCGGCGAGGTCACCGCCGAATCCGGCATCGTCAATCACCAGTGTTATCTCAAAATTCAGCCACAGGCTGCGCATATCCAGGTTTACGGTACCGACAAGACTCAGTTCGCCATCGACCAGCACGCTTTTGGTATGTAACAATCCGCCTTCGAACTGATAGATTTTCACGCCTGCCGCCAGTAACTCGGTGAAAAAAGCCCGGCTTGCCCAGCCAACCAGCATTGAGTCATTCTTGCGAGGAAGAATGATGCTGACATCTACACCGCGCTGCGCCGCTGTACAGATGGCGTGCAGCAAATCGTCACTGGGGACAAAGTACGGGGTGGTCATGATTAAATATTCACGAGCAGAATATGCGGCGGTCAATAAGGCTTGATGGATCAGGTCTTCAGGGAAGCCAGGGCCGGAGGCAATAGTGTGAATGGTGTGTCCGCTAGCCTGCTCAAACGGCATGATGTTGACATCGGGAGGCGGCGGTAAAATGCGTTTACCGGTCTCAATTTCCCAGTCGCAGGAGTAGACGATCCCCATGGCAGTGGCCACCGGGCCTTCCATTCTCGCCATCAGGTCAACCCATTGTCCGACACCGGCATCCTGTTTAAAGAAACGCGGATCGACCATATTCATGCTACCGGTGTAGGCGATGTAGTTGTCGATCATGATCATTTTACGATGCTGGCGCAGGTCCATACGGCGTAAAAACACACGCATCAGGTTAACCTTTAGCGCTTCGACCACCTCGATACCCGCGTTGCGCATCATCGCCGCCCACGGACTACGGAAGAATGCCACGCTGCCCGCGGAGTCCAGCATCAAACGACAGTGAATCCCCCGTCTGGCGGCGGCCATCAATGATTCCGCGACCTGATCGGCCATACCGCCAGGTTGCCAGATGTAGAACACCATCTCAATGTTGTGACGCGCCAACTGAATATCGCGGATTAACGCCTGCATCACGTCATCAGAGCTGGTGAGAAGCTGTAGCTGATTGCCCTTAACGCCAGCAATGCCCTGGCGACGCTCGCATAACTTAAATAATGATGAGGCAACGCTGCTGTTTTCTTGCGCGAAAATATGTTTGCAGGCTTTGAGATCGTTCAGCCATTTAGCCGTTGAAGGCCACATCGCTCTGGCACGCTCGGCCCGGCGTTTGCCCAGGTGAAGTTCACCAAAGGACAGATAAGCAATGATCCCTACCAATGGCAGTATATAGATGATCAAAAGCCAGGCCATTGCGGAGGGTACTGCGCGTCGCTTCATCAGAATGCGTAATGTAACGCCAGCAATGAGTACCCAGTAACCCAGAATGACCAGCCAACTCACCACGGTGTAGAAGGTTGTCATAAATTTAAAAATCCTTTTGAAAGCGTATTGTTAAGAGTTTACGCATCAGGAGTCATCTGGCAAATAAAAACACGGGAAAACCACTGGTCTGCATTCGGTCTGGGGGTATAATGCCCGCTCTGTGACTGGAAGAGTAGTTAACATGAAGCGTAGTAGAACGGAAGTGGGACGCTGGCGGATGCTGCGTCAGGCTAGCCGCCGTAAAGCACGTTGGCTTGAAGGACAATCGCGCCGTAACATGCGTATCCACTCCATCAGAAAATGCATTCTCAATCATCAACGAAATTCGTTGCTGTTTGCGATCTACAGCATTTGATCCAAAAAGGGCACCGCAGGCGGTGCCCAATGTATTCCTGTCCGTTCTGTTTTTTAACGAACTTTTTTGTATTGCCATTCGGCCTATTTCGAAGAATTCCGCGTAAAAACGATCTGTTACGCTAAAGCCTTCTATTACCTGCCTTCCGGCCTTCCAATCATCACACCTCGAGTACAAGTGTTACATTGCGGGTAGCTTAGAGTGGACTGACCCCGCCCGATAGACGATCCTGCTCTATAGTTTGGACTGCGGACCTGATGGTTCCGTCGTACTTCTATCAATCTCCTGCAATATATGCTCAATCTGGTTATTGAACCCTTTGAATTTAATGACGCGCTTAGTAATTTTCCTTCCCTCGCCACTGAGTCCAAGTGACACTTTCTCAGTAGAGGTTTTCGCGCCTAATTCAGCCGATGCGGAGCCATCGTAGAACTCTTCAATTTCAACTTCTTCAGCTGCGAGAATTCTTCTTGCTATAGCGAGCTCTTGTTGAACTTTTGCCTGAGATTGAAAAACTAGCGACTGAAGTTCCGCCTTTTGAGCTTCATCTGATAATTGGGCTGAAGTCTGAGAGGCATCAGTCGATTTTTTACTAAATGCTTCAATAGCTTTTCGTGCAGCCAATTCAATAAATAACCCGGTTGCTCCGCCATAAAGTCCTAACATCGGTTTTTCCTTGTAGAGTGGGATTGATTGAAGTATCGGCAAAATAACTAGATAACTTAACTCTAGTCGAACGATTTTCTACTTTATATGCGCCTGCAAATTCTTAACCATATAGTCAAACCGAGCAGCGAATGATGATATCCAACCCTGATGCAGGCTGGATATTAAAATGAGATTGTAAATTGGGGCAACAGCTCGATGATCCAAAGCAGCTATGCGGGTTATAGTTTACGGGTTCACATTAGACGAGAACCAGTCGTCTCGAGACAAAGGCAACTAATTAGAGGACGGGTCCTTGACCC
This sequence comes from Citrobacter sp. Awk 2, assembly GCF_028069815.1. Classification (NCBI taxonomy): domain Bacteria; kingdom Pseudomonadati; phylum Pseudomonadota; class Gammaproteobacteria; order Enterobacterales; family Enterobacteriaceae; genus Citrobacter; species Citrobacter sp. Awk 2. Next base: position 29,992 of record NZ_JANEWL010000034.1, on the reverse strand, counting down.
GATGGCAATGAAACTCGGACTCAACGCCAGTATCACGCAGAGCCAATATATCGTAGCTGTCAGCGTAAGCACCCCATTTAAAACGGGCTAAATGTTTAGATTCACCATTAGGATCAGTCAAGTACAGGACACCATCCCCCATCCCTGAGTTGTATTTGTATAGCGTTTTAACACCAGCGCGAGTGATCATCAGCGGCATATCCTGACCTCGTTCATCATTCGTCATTCCTCGTACAGCCAGTATTGATTCGCCACTCCCGTTAGCGTTTGTGCAATTCCAGACATTCAGCACAGACTTGAAGCCGTATGCGGTGATGTTATGTTGTTCTTTAGCCGCTTGAGCTGCAGCTCCACGGGCCAGTGCTTCTTCTTCATCGTAGTGGGAGCCGCAGCCAGCAAGAATAGTTGTTGCTGCAAACGCCAGCATTAAACGCTTCATTTTTCGTGTATCCGTAATACAAAGTGGGTGTGAGAAAAAAATATATACTTTTTCGCGGTAACGCAGCGTTGATTTTTAGCAATAGACTAAAGAAAGCCTTGGTGTAGATCCTGAGGGAGGGGATTTTGACCTAGTCCTCATTGGATTAAGACACCTCTCTACCAGTCCTTTGTCAGCTGCAGCTGTAACTATCAGAAAACCTTCTGCTTCATCACCTCGTTCAAATGGTGTGCTGCCGATTGCCGCCATAAATATTGGCTGACCATCGACCCGATGAATGAAGTAGGGCTGTTTCTTGTCGCCTTCCTTCTTCCACTCAAACCAACCATCAGCGAAACAGATCGCCCGACCATGTTGCCACAATGGTTTAAACATCCGACTTGTGGCCGCAGTCTCGACGCGTGCGTTAATTAGCGGCGGTTTATCCCACCATCCAGGTGCGTATCCCCAGATAACTGGATCAAGATGAAGTTGTTCATCACGTTCACTCAGAAGTAGAACTTTGGCACCCTGCGCTACGTTAAAACGGCCAATGGGTTCTGGATCGTATGGCATGTCGAGTTCGGCTTCTTCAGCGAGAAGGGCGAGATAATCTTCACGCGTCATCGACTGTGAAAAGCGTCCACACATAGAAATCTCCAGCCATATGTCAGACTGAAAGTATAGGCGGTAACTAAAAGAGAGGGCGCGTAGGTTAATGTGTACCTAAATGCGCCCTTAATTTGTATTTCGGATGATTGTTTTTATTTATGTGTTTGAATTTCTAATGAATTATGTAAATTCAAAAAACCTTTTTGTATGGTTTGACCGAAACCTGCGCATAAACTCCTGCAGCCACATACGGGTCGGCATCTGCCCACGCCTGTGCTGCCTCTAAAGATTCAAACTCCGCAATCACCGTCGAGCCGGTAAATCCCGCCGCACCCGGATCGTTACTGTCGACCGCGGGCATGGGGCCTGCCGTCAGTAGACGACCTTCATCATGGAGGAGTTGCAGGCGGGCCAGGTGAGCGGGGCGTACGGAAAGACGTTTTTCGAGAGAATCTGCGATATCTTGAGCATAAATTACATACAGCACGGGTAGAGCTCCTTGATCGGTAAAAGTCGCGTTTACGTTATTGGAAAGCCCTGGTAACTGCAACGTAAAGATAATAGCTTTGTTAAGGCCATATTAAGATAATGGTTTTTTTACATGAAATTGCGTTTTAAATGCGGCTTACTGTCATGGGCTTATTGAATATGATTGCTATTTGCATTTAAAATCGAGGCCTGGTTTTATAACTGAAACGATTATGACTGCAATGACCCTTGATTTACCTCGTCGCTTTCCCTGGCCGACGTTGCTTTCCGTCGGCATTCACGGCGCTGTAGTGGCGGGTCTGCTGTATACCTCGGTACATCAGGTTATTGAACTGCCTGCACCCGCGCAGCCGATCTCCATCACGATGGTCGCACCTGCCGATCTTGAGCCGCCTCAGGCAGTTCAACCGCCGCCGGAGCCAGTCGTTGAGCCTGAACCGGAACCTGAACCTATACCGGAACCGCCAAAAGAGGCTCCGGTGGTGATCGAGAAACCGAAGCCTAAGCCAAAACCGAAGCCGAAACCGGTGAAAAAGGTTGAAGAGCAGCCAAAACGTGACGTGAAACCGGCTGAGTCGCGTCCGGCATCGCCGTTTGAGAACACGGCGCCTGCTCGTCCGGCAGCAACCAGTACCGCACCGGCAACCAGTAAACCTGCGGTTAGTGCACCGTCTGGGCCACGCGCCTTAAGTCGTAATCAACCACAGTATCCGGCGCGCGCGCAGGCTCTGCGCATTGAAGGCCGGGTGAAGGTCAAGTTTGATGTCACATCAGATGGCCGTGTAGAGAATGTTGAGGTGCTTTCCGCACAGCCTGCCAATATGTTTGAGCGTGAAGTGAAAAATGCGATGCGCAGATGGCGTTACGAGGCGGGCAAACCGGGATCTGGCCTGGTGGTGAATATCGTTTTCCGTCTGAACGGTACGGCGCAGATTGAGTAACTGGCGTGCCGGAGTTGGCGTCAGGCCTTCTCCGGCAAGCAGGTTTGATAACGGTGTTAACGCTGGTTATCAGACCTGTGTTGGTATCGGACGGGGTTTACCGTCTTTATCTACAGCGACGTAGATAAACAGGGCTTCAGTGGCTTTGTAACGCTGGCCAATGGGTTCCGAAGCGACTTTCTTCACCCAGACTTCAATATTAATGCTGATTGACGTCGTTCCGCGTTTTACACAGCGAGCGTAGCAACAGACGACATCACCTACGGCAACCGGGCGCAAAAAGCTCATTCCTTCAACTCGCACCGTCACCACGCGGCCGTGTGCGATCTCTTTGGCCTGAATAGCGCCACCAATATCCATCTGTGACATCAGCCAGCCGCCAAAAATATCACCGTTAGCATTGGTATCGGCAGGCATGGCCAGAGTGCGTAAAACCAGTTCACCCTGGGGGGTGTTATTCGTTGTTGTCATTGTAGAACCGACTGTAGAGAAAGATTACAGGCGCGATGCTACTAGAATTTACGGGCGGAGAACAGAGGGGATGCGGCGTGCGGAGGGGATGTAAGCCAGCTTGTCTGCCACGAAGAACGCAAGCGGATAATAATTCGCCAGATCCGCAGATCTGGCGAACACATATTACGATTTATCTTCCTGCGGCAGATGGCGGTAGATATAGACTCCGCTCAGCAACGTGAAGAATAAGGTCAGGGCGGTTAATCCGAACACTTTGAAGTTGACCCAAATGTTCTGCGGCAGCCAAAACGCAATGTAGATATTGGCCAGTCCACACAGGATGAAGAAGACAGCCCAGGCCAGATTCAGCTTTGACCATACCGGCTGCGGCAGCGTCAGCTCTTTTCCTAACATGCGCTGAATCAGTGGCTTTTTCATCACCCACTGGCTAACCAGTAGTGCACCGGCAAACAGTCCGTAAATCACCGTAACCTTCCACTTAATGAATTCATCGTTGTGGAAGAAAATCGTCAGGCCACCGAAGACGGCAACCAGAACAAAGGTGATTAACGCCATCTTCTCGACCTTGCGATAGCGAACCCAACTGTAAATCAACACCACAGCCGTTGCGACAATAAGCGCCGAGGTTGCCGCGTAGATGTCATAGAGCTTATAAAAAGCAAAAAAGACAACCAGCGGTAAAAAATCAAGAAACTGCTTCATTCTTCGAGTCCGTAATCAAAAAGCATTGGGTAACACACCCGGCATGCGTTCAGGGTTTATTGACGAATCAGCATATACAGGCGGAACAAATAGATCAGCAGCACAGCAGAGATCATATTGCTCAGCGTATTCGCCAATACCGCGCCTACGTTTGGCGTTAGTACTGCAAAACTTGGCGCAAAAAGCAACAGCAGCGTTTTTGCCAGTAACCAACCGATTACTGCCGGCGCTACCAGTCGCATATTAGACCACGCCAGACGCATACTGTTGCGCATAGCGGCAAAGACGCCCATTTTATCCTGCACGACCATCACTGGCGCGAGGGCCAGCAAGATAGCCAGCAGAATACCAGGCACGACAACCAGCATAATACCGACCTGTACCAGCAGGGTAGTCAGAAAAATCAGAATAAACAATTTAGGTAATACCGGCGCGCTGGCGCCAATGGCGCGTAATGCGCTAACCCGATGACCCGCCGAAATCAGTTGAATCATCAGGATGATGCCTCCTGCAAGGATGGCATTACCAATCAGCCCTGAAAACGTCGATGCTGCAGAAGCGCGTAGCAAAATTTGCTGCTGCTCCGGCGTCATATTCTGTACCAGGTCGAACAAGCCCACACTGCTGGTTAGCTGATCCCCTTCGCTCAGTTGCGCGATTTGCGCGTCGCTGGGAGAAAAGGCATGCCCTAGCACCACTGTGATAAACGCGCACAATAACGATACCAGCAAGATGGTAATGAATTGATTACGGAAAAAGTTTCCCGTGTCACGGTAAACGGATTTCGCCGTGATAGACATGCACTCTCCTTGAGTTTTGCAGGTGTTCATTTGCGCGCAATTGTACCCTGGATAACTCTACAGTGGCAGCATCGTACGATGTATGGAAAGGCATATCTTTGTAAAGCTCCGGTAATTTTTGGCCAGGACTTCAGCATCTTGAAACATCATTGTGTGTTCTCTGTACATCACGTTCAAATAACAAACGCTTCCTGTTGGAGCTAAAGGTACTTGCATAGTGAAAATATATCAAAATTGATCTGAATTAATTTAACCAGGATTTTGAATGCAAGTTCTAACTTAATCTGGATCAATAAATGTTAAATTATCAAACTCAATGTGATCCAGGTTAGATCACTTATTACTCCATTGTGGGTATATTCGTTCCGCTTTTATAACCATAACGATGGAGCGGACATGAAAAAATTAACAGTTGCAGCATTGGCTTTAACAACTCTTCTCTCTGGGAACGCATTTGCGCATGAGGCCGGAGAGTTCTTTATTCGTGCAGGTTCGGCTACCGTCAGACCGACGGAAGGCGCGGGTGGTACGCTGGGAAGCCTGGGTGGCTTTGATGTCAGCAACAATACGCAGTTGGGCCTGACATTCACGTATATGGCAACCGACAATATTGGCGTTGAGTTACTGGCAGCCACGCCGTTCCGCCATAAGATCGGTACCGGGGCAACCGGTGATATTGCCACCGTTCATCATTTACCGCCGACATTAATGGCGCAGTGGTACTTTGGCGACTCCAGCAGCAAACTGCGTCCTTACGTTGGCGTAGGTGTGAACTACACGACTTTCTTCGATGAAGGTTTTAACAACAACGGGAAAGAAGCGGGTTTATCCGATCTGAGCCTGAAAGACTCCTGGGGTGCGGCAGGACAAGTCGGTATGGACTATCTGATCAACCGCGACTGGCTGATTAACATGTCGGTCTGGTACATGGATATCGACACCACCGCGAGCTATAAAATGGGTGGCGTCCAGCAGCGCGACAGCGTACGCCTTGATCCGTGGGTGTTTATGTTCTCCGCGGGTTATCGTTTTTAAGTCAGCGATTCCAGTCTGAAAGGCTGGTCGTTTAGCGGCCAGCTTTTCTCCTCTCTTTTCCCTTCCCGACTTTCTCCCCTTTGATGTAATGCTACTCTTTAAGCAAACTGGCTTTGAGGGTATTGACGATGATATTGACCCGTCAGCTGCTACAACAAAAAATTTCCCTTATGGAAGCATCCATAGACGATGATACGAAAGAGTTTGCCGTGTATGCTGCGCGCGAATTATTGAATTACATGAGCAGGGTGGAAGCCCTGGAAAAGGTCATCGCCACACAAATCACACTACCTTATTGCAGCGCCAGTCCGGTTTGTGAAATCGAAGCGGGGTATGCCGCAGGCGTGAGCGACTGTCGGGAGGCGATTCGGCGTGCCGGCTATCCGATAGCCGGGGATGACTAGTTTGCATTTTTGTTAACAAAAATGTTCTTTTGTTGTATAAATCTGTAACTTAGGTACACGGGATAGACCTTATTTTCATCCATTATCAGGGCCGCAGGACGATCACTATTATTTTTAATACTCAGCGCTGTTATGCAACAACATAAACGGGTAACCGGTTTGGCATTACCGTTAACTATCAGGGTGGACTCGTGAAGATTGTGCAAGATAAGCTCAGGAACAGGCAGGCACTGCTGGTCTCGGGGCTGATTACGCTGATATTTACCTCGTTGTTTCTGTTTATCATCTACGAACAGCGTATGGCCACGGCCAGCGAAGGGATTAACCGCCTGCAAGCCCGTATGCTGGATATCTTTAATGATAATGAACTCATCGCTGATGCGATTGGTGAGCGCTACCATCACATTAAAAATGACGATCAATGTGATAATGCGGCGCAGTTTGTTCCGCGAAATGCAGGTGAATGGGGAATTAATGCCGACCCAAAGCGGGTGCATTCGGCAACAGGGACGATTATCGCCCGACAAGCTAACCTTAAAGCTATATGTATGTATACGGCAGCGGAGTTTATTCGCGGCATGGTTAATGAGTTAAATCCTGGCAGTTTTGACGCGCATCGTTACATCATTGCCAAGAATGCGGATTATTTTTACTGGTTTATGCCTTCTGATTCGCGCAATTTTACGTTCTCTGATTCTGAAATGGCGCAGGACATTACCGGATTTTTCTATCCGCCAGTCGATTTTTATACCCGTTTGCTGCAAAAAAACATCAAGAATAAAGCGCTCAGTTCAACGAATTTTTATACCGATAAAATTACCGGTGAAAAAGCCTACAGCGTGGTGAGCTATATCTATGACCTTTCCGGGAAAGAGATATCGGATCAAATCGTCGCCTATCTGGTCTATGACCATTCAAAGCCGGAGTTGCAGGAGGCGTTGGCAAATGCTTTTGACTATCAAATGCCACCGGGCCTAAATGTGGCTCTGGTGAATTTATCCAATAATGAGCGCCTCTGTTTATCTGGCAAATGTACGGGGAAAACGCGCATTATGGTGCGGAAGTTGTCAGAAAAATATGCGCTGTACTACTCAATAGCATTAGGCCGGTTTATGGTGCGCGATACGCACGCCGGAATTGTGATACTGCTGGCACCATTCTTCTTTATTATGATCAGTTTCTCGCTGAAGTCGTGGCTGAATCAAAGCGACCTCAAAGTCTATATTGATTCGCTGACTGGCTGCTTTAATCGGCGTATTCTAGACATTATTAAGCGTCGGGACTTATCACATTGTTCTGTGGTGCTGCTGGATTGCAATAAGTTTAAGGCAGTCAACGACACCTGGGGGCATGCCGCAGGCGATCGCGCGCTGCAAACTATTGCCAACAGAATGTTGTCAAACACTCGTACCAGCCACGATCTCGTGATTCGTACCGGTGGGGATGAATTTATGATCCTGCTGTTTCGCTCCCAGACAAGTGATGCTATCGCGATTGCGCAGCGTATCAGTGGCCAGGTCAACAATCACGTCTTTGTGGTGGATGGCCACACCGTACCGCTGTCAGTGTCATGGGGCGTTGCTGAGGTGAAGGGCGAACTGGATGTGGCCATCCAGAATGCGGATAACGCCATGTACAAAATGAAGCAGGCGAAAGAAGGGTAAAACCGCCAGACGTTTCTGGCGGTTATTTCAGCTTACTGATGGGTCGCGGCTTTCATTGCACTGACAAAGGATTTCAGCTCAGCCAGCATTTGCTCTGGTGCTGCAACATTCTTCGCAATGATTTTGACAATCGCCGATCCAGAAATAGCCCCCGCAGCACCTGCTTCAATGGCGCCTGTCACCTGTTCCGGTGCAGAGATACCAAAGCCCTGTAATGAAGGCGGGGCATTAAATTCTTTTAGCTTCTCGACCAGATGATGTAACGGTAACGCTGCACGATTTTCGGCACCTGTAACACCTGCGCGTGACAATAGATAGGTATAACCGCGGCCATAAGAGGCAATCTGGCGCAGCAGTTCCTCGTCAGCGTTAGGCGGGCAAATGAAAATTGGCGCGACATTATGGCGTAATGCCGCCGTTCTGAATGGCGCAGATTCTTCAACCGGCACATCGGCGACTAATACCGAATCTACACCGACCTTCTCGCACTGTGCGTAAAATTCGTCAATACCTTTACTGAACACCAGGTTGGCATACATCAGTAAACCAATCGGAATGGTTGGGTGTTTTTGCCGAACCAGTGCCAACATTTCAAAGCATTGTGACGGTGTGACGCCTGCCGCGAACGCACGTAAGGTCGCTTCCTGAATGGTTGGACCGTCGGCCAGCGGATCGGAGAACGGAATACCCAGCTCAAGCGCATCGGCACCCGCTTCGATCAGCGTATCAATGATTTTCAGTGACTGTTCAACAGAAGGATCGCCCAGGGTTACGAAGGGGACAAAAGCGCCTTCTTTGCGGTCCTTCAGTTGTGCAAACAGGTTTTCATAACGTTCCATCAGATTTCCCCTCGCGCTTTCAGAATATCGTGTACGGTGAAAATGTCTTTGTCGCCGCGACCAGAGAGGTTGACCACCAGTAATTGCTCTTTCTCCGGGTTTTCCCGCATCATTTTCAACGCATGTGCCAGGGCGTGGGAAGACTCCAGCGCCGGGATAATCCCCTCATGCAGACACAGTGTTTTGAAGGCTTCAAGCGCTTCATCATCAGTAATCGAAACATAGTCAGCGCGTCCGATACTGTTCAGATAAGCGTGTTGTGGCCCGACTGACGGGAAGTCCAGCCCCGCAGAAATGGAGTAGGACTCTTCGATTTGCCCTTCAGTGGTCTGCATCATTGGCGACTTCATGCCGAAGTAAATCCCGACACGACCATGTTTCAGCGGTGCGCCGTGCTCGCCGGATTCGATCCCGTGACCACCAGGCTCAACGCCAATCAGACCAACGCTGGTTTCATTTATAAAATCGGCGAACATGCCGATTGCATTTGAGCCGCCGCCGACACAGGCGATCACGGCATCCGGCAGACGGCCTTCTTTTTCCAGAATCTGTGCTTTTGTTTCTTCACCAATCATGCGCTGGAACTCGCGTACGATAGTCGGGAAAGGATGCGGGCCTGCCGCCGTACCCAGCATATAGTGCGCGGTATCGTAACTGCCAGACCAGTCGCGCAACGCCTCGTTACAGGCATCTTTCAACGTGGCAGAGCCGCTGTGTACCGGAATAACTTCAGCACCCATCAGACGCATACGGAAAACGTTCGGAGACTGACGCTCGACGTCTTTCGCACCCATATAAATACGGCACTTTAAACCCAGCAGGGCGCTGGCAAGGGCAGACGCCACACCGTGCTGACCCGCACCGGTTTCTGCGATGATTTCTGTTTTCCCCATGCGCTTCGCCAGTAACGCTTGTCCCAGAACCTGGTTCGTTTTGTGCGCGCCGCCGTGCAGCAGATCCTCACGCTTGAGATACAGCGTAGTCCTGGTGCCGTTAGTGATGTTCTGGCATTTGGTCAACGCGGTAGGGCGCCCGGCATAGTTTTTCAGCAGGTCGGTAAACTGGGCCTGAAACTCAGGGTCTTTTTGTGCACTGACGAACGCTTCTTCCAGTTGGCGCAGTGCAGGCATCAGAATCTGTGGCACATACATACCGCCAAATTCACCAAAATACGGATTGAGTAATGTTGTCATGTCCTTTTCCTTAATATGCGCGCAGCGTCTGAAAGACTGAAGCCAGAAGACGTGCATCTTTGATGCCCGGCTGTGACTCTACGCCAGAATTAAAATCGAGCCCGGCACAGCCGGTTTTAGCCGCGTCGACGCAGTTATCTGCACCGAGTCCGCCAGCCAGTAAAACGTTATCCAGCGATTGTCCGCCCAGTAGCGACCAGTCAAAGCGCTTACCGCTGCCACCCTGGCCGTTATCAAAAACGTATTTATCAATATGTTGATAGCGACGAGCAGGCAGTGATTCGCCAACACTCAGTGCCTTCCAAATTTGCACCTGTGCGGGCAGCACCTTGCGCAGAGCATCGACATAGGCCTGATCTTCGCTTCCATGTAGTTGTACGGCGGCCAGCGACAGTGCGGTGACTTTTTCGTGGACGTCAGCGATCTCGGCGTTACGGAACACGCCGATGTACTGTAACGGCGCTCCCGTCATAACGTCTCGCGCCTGTTCAACACTGACAGCGCGCGGTGAGGTTGGGACAAAAATTACGCCGCCATAAATGGCCCCAGATTCGTACGCTGCTTTTGCATCCTGTGCACGGGTCAGTCCGCAGACTTTATTTTCGCCAAGCAAAACACGACGCACGGCGGTATGCAGGTCATCATGGGACATCAGCGCCGAGCCTATCAGAAAGCCGTTGGCAAAATGGCTGAGTTCGCGAACCTGGCCATAGGTGTTGATCCCGGATTCACTGATGACGGTGACACCATGGCCCAGACGAGGTGCAAGCAGGCGGGTACGATTGAGGTCAATCGACAGGTCACGTAAATCACGGTTGTTAATGCCGACGACTTTTGCACCCAGCGCAATGGCGCGCTCCAACTCTTCTTCATTGCTGACCTCAGTCAGCACGCCCATTTTCAAACTGTGGGCGACGGCAGCGAGTTGACGATACTGTTCATCATCTAAAACCGACAACATCAGCAGGCAGGCGTCGGCCTGGTAGAAACGTGCCAGATAAATCTGGTAAGGATCGATAATAAAGTCTTTACACAGAATCGGCTGTGGTGCGATGCGACTGACGATGGGCAGGAAATCAAAGCTACCCTGAAAATATTTCTCGTCCGTCAGCACGGAAATTGCGGACGCGTAATGTTTGTACACTCCCGCAATCTGTGCCGGGTCGAAGTCATCACGGATCACGCCTTTTGACGGAGAGGCTTTTTTACACTCCAGAATAAAAGCGGTTCGTGTCCCTTGCAGCGCATCGTAGAAATCACGCGTGCTGGGTTGAACATCATTTTGAAAGCTGGCCAGCGGTTGTTGCTGTTTGCGGGCTTCTACCCAAATCGCCTTGTCAGCGACAATTTTCGCTAAAACGGTTTGCATCATTTACCCTCTTGCGGCCAGTGCAGTGACACGGTCGTAAGCCGCACCGCTGCGCAGCACATTAATCACGGTTTGCGCGTTGGCTTTTAAGTCTTCTTTACCGTGCAGGCGCATTAACATGGCGACATTCGCGGCAACAGCAGCCTCATGAGCGGCCTCACCTTTACCTTGTAACAAGCGACTCAGAATGTCACGGTTTTCTTCCGGCGTGCCGCCAGCCAACTGTTCCTGATGATATGGCGTCAGGCCAAAGTCTTCCGCCGTTAGCTGGTAGCTCTTGATTTCACCATCATGCAGTTCTGCCACTATGGTCGGCGCATGCAGTGAAACTTCATCCATTCCGCCGCTGTGTACCACGGCTGCCCGTTGATATCCCAGCACGCGCAGTGTTTCGGCAATCGGCAACACCAGTTCCGGGCTGTAAACGCCGATCAGCGCCAGCGGTGGATGCGCCGGATTTATCAATGGCCCAAGCACATTAAACAACGTACGGGTTTTCAACTGCTGGCGTACCGGCATCGCATGGCGAAAACCTGTGTGATATTTCGGTGCAAACAGGAAGCACACGCCCAGGTCATCGAGCGCCTGACGGGATTTATCGGCGTTCATATCCAGGTTGATACCAAATGCCGCCAGCAGATCCGAAGAGCCAGATTTACTGGAGACGCTGCGGTTGCCGTGTTTGGCCACTTTTAATCCACAGGCCGCCGCGACAAACGCGCTGGCGGTGGAAATATTGATACTGTTACTGCCGTCACCGCCGGTTCCGACAATGTCGGCAAACAGATAGTCCGGGCGCGGGAACGGGGCGGCATTTTCCAGTAATGCCGTTGCCGCACCGGCAATTTCATTCGGGTGTTCGCCACGAATTTTCATACTGACCAGTGCCGCAGCCAACTGTTCCGGCTTCAGTTCACCGCGAACGACAGCAGAGAACAGCTGGTGGCTTTCCTGCTGGGATAACGTCTGAGCCTGGTACAGTTTTTCCAGGATCGGTTGCAGCGTATTGGTTTGTTCGAGCTTCTGTTGCGCCCAGGCCAGCGTTTGCTCCAGCAGACGCGCACCCTGAGTGGTCAGAATCGATTCCGGATGGAACTGGAAGCCGCATACGCGGTCGGTATCGTGACGAACTGCCATGACCATACCGTTAAAATGCGCGTTAATGGTCAATCCGGCCGGTACGTTGCTGCCAACCAGCGAGTGATAGCGCGCCACCGGCAGCGGGTTTGCCAGACCGGCGAACATCGCCTGCCCATCGTGTTCAATGCTGGAGGCTTTGCCGTGCAGGATTTCCCCCGCCTGACCGACATATCCACCATAGGCTTCAACAATCGCCTGATGCCCCAGACAAATACCGATAATGGGCAGTTTGCCGCGCAGGCGGGTTAACAGCTCCGGCATGCAGCCCGCTTCACTGGGTGCGCCAGGCCCTGGAGAAAGCATCAGCACAGGGTTTTTCATCGTCGCTAAACGGTCAATTAACGTCTGAGCCGGAATATGGTTACGGTAAATCACTACGTTGTGACCGTTAGTACGCAGCTGATCTGCCAGGTTGTAGGTAAATGAGTCGATATTATCGAGCAGCAGAATGTCAGCCATTAGAAAGTCTCCTGTGCGTGGTGCGCGGTGGCAATAGCACGCAAAACGGCACGCGCTTTATTACGGGTTTCATCGGCTTCAGACTGCGGAACAGAATCCAGAACAATCCCGGCACCGGCCTGCACGGTGGCGATGCCGTCTTCCACCAGGGCTGAACGGATCACAATGCAGGTATCCAGGTCGCCATGGGCGGTAAAGTAGCCGACCGCGCCGCCATAGCTGCCCCGACGGCGACCTTCGGCCTCGGCGATTAATTGCATTGCGCGGACTTTGGGCGCGCCGCTCAGCGTGCCCATGTTCATACAGGCGCGGTAAGCATGCAGCACATCCAGGTCGCTACGCAGTTCGCCCACCACACGGGATACCAGGTGCATCACGAAAGAGTAACGGTCGACTTTGGTCAGGTCGGCAACATAGCGGCTACCTGGGGTGCAGATACGTGCGAGATCGTTACGAGCAAGGTCGACCAGCATCAGGTGTTCGGAAAGTTCTTTATGGTCGGTACGCATTTCCAGCTCGATACGACTGTCGAGATCGCGATCCAGCGAGCCATCCGCACGGCGACCACGCGGGCGGGTCCCGGCGATCGGGTAAATTTCAATCTGACGGCTGGTGGCATCGTATTTCAACGAGCTCTCCGGCGATGCACCAAACAGGGTGAAATCATTGTCCTGCATGAAAAACATGTACGGGCTGGGGTTGCTTTTCTTCAGCACATAGTAGGCTGCCAGCGGCGACGGGCAGGGCAGCGAGAAACGACGAGATGGAACCACCTGGAAAATCTCACCTGCGCGAATCGCTTTTTGCAGGCCACGCACTACTGCACCGAACTCTTCATCGCTCTGATTGCATTCGCAGCGCATTTGCGGGACTTCAGTGACGGGCAGCGGCGGTGCGGGTTCGGTGAGCTGTTGGCTCAGCTGTGCCAGGCGGGTGTTCAGTCGCTGTTTTTCCTCGTTATTTGGCGTAAAGATGCTGGCCTGAATGCGGGTGCTTTTTTTCTGGTGGTCGATAACCATCAGCGTTTCTGCCAGATAGAAGCAGTAGTCCGGGCAACGGTTACCCGCTTCAAGCTGAGGTAAATCTTCAAATCCGGCAACCAGGTCGTAGGAAAACAGACCGCCGAAGAACATGGCTTCACGCTCTTGCGCCGGAACATTGACCAGCTCCTGCAACAAACGGAACGCGTCAAATACAGAAAGTGAGCATAAACGGGCATCTTCATCCAGCAGCGGGCTTACGCTGGGGAATGTCAACTGACGAACGTTCGGCTGTTTATCGTTTTCAACGCCCGTGGGCAGGGCGGCGTCCAGCAGAGGAAGCAGCGATGCGCCATTCGCCGACAATGCCTGAATAGTGACAGTGTCACCCAGGGCGGTAATACGCAACGCGCTGTCTACCAGTAGCAGGCTCTTGAGATCGTTCTTGCTGTCGATATCGGCGGATTCCAGCAACAACGTTGCCGGTCGTGCGCCACATACCTGATGAAACAGCGCCGTTGGGTTCTCACGGTAGGCGGCATCGCAGGCGAGCAGTTCAAGTGTTGGTTTTTGTGTTTGCATCGTTCTTCTCATTAATTTTGTTCAAAAAAAAGCCCGCTCATGTGGCGGGCCGGGTATCTGGTTGCATAGTGCAGACGTAAGACACTGCCCGAAATCAGGAAGTGCGCCACCAACCGTGCAGAACAAAGCGTGCTTTCATCTCAGATACCTTCTTCATGTGAACTTGCGTACTAGTTAACTAGTTCAATGGGGTAAAGTCAACACCTGATTTCAGTTAATTTGTCGAAACCGCTATGATGATCGTGATACGACATTTATTGAAACGGGAGACGCCTTGAGCGACACGAATTACGCAGTGATTTATGACCTGCACAGCCATACGACAGCCTCCGATGGGCGATTGACGCCAGAGGCCTTAGTACATCGTGCGGTAGAGATGCGAGTCGGTACACTGGCGATCACCGATCATGACACCACGGCAGGTATTGCGGCGGCAAGAGAAGAAATTTCACGTTCGGGGCTAGCGCTAAATCTGATCTCGGGTGTTGAAATTTCAACGGTCTGGGAAAACCATGAGATCCATATTGTGGGTCTGAATATTGATACCGCACATCCTATGATGCATGCGTTTTTGGCACAGCAAACGGAACGCCGCCAGCAGCGCGCGCGCCTGATTGCAGAACGGCTGGACAAAGCGCATATTCCGGGAGCGTGGGAAGGGGCTTTGCGTTTGGCTGACGGCGGGGCCGTCACGCGGGGCCATTTTGCGCGTTTTCTGGTGGAATGCGGAAAAGCCACAACCATGGCGGATGTCTTTAAAAAATATCTTGCCCGTGGGAAAACCGGTTACGTTCCGCCACAGTGGTGTACAATAGAACAAGCTATTGATGTCATTCATCATTCTGGCGGTAAGGCAGTTCTGGCTCATCCTGGGCGGTACGATCTTAGCGCTAAGTGGCTGAAAAGACTGGTCGCACATTTTGCTGAACATCACGGTGACGCGATGGAAGTGGCACAGTGCCAGCAGTCTCCCAATGAACGTACCCATCTGGCGACGCTTGCGCGCCAGCATCAGTTGTGGGCATCGCAAGGGTCTGATTTTCACCAGCCGTGTCCATGGATTGAACTGGGGCGCAAACTTTGGTTGCCTGCCGGCGTCGAAGGCGTGTGGCAGCTTTGGGAACAGCCCGAGATCACAGAGAGGAAAGTATGAGCCAGTTTTTTTATATTCATCCCGAAAACCCACAGCAGCGGTTGATCAATCAGGCCGTTGAAATTGTGCGTAAAGGTGGGGTGATTGTCTATCCAACCGATTCCGGCTATGCGTTGGGATGCAAAATTGAAGATAAAGGCGCGATGGAGCGTATTTGTCGTATCCGTCATCTGCCGGACGGCCACAACTTTACGCTGATGTGCCGCGATTTGTCGGAGCTGTCTACCTATTCATTTGTCGACAACGTGGCCTTTCGTTTAATTAAAAACAATACGCCAGGCAACTATACTTTTATCCTGAAAGGGACGAAAGAAGTTCCACGCCGACTGCTGCAGGAAAAGCGTAAGACTATTGGCCTGCGAGTTCCGTCGAATCCCATTGCGCTGGCGTTGCTCGAAGCTTTGGGTGAGCCAATGCTTTCTACTTCACTGATGCTTCCGGGCAGCGAATTTACCGAGTCCGATCCCGAAGAGATCAAAGATCGTCTGGAGAAGTTGGTCGATCTGATCATTCACGGTGGTTACCTTGGTCAACAACCGACGACGGTCATCGATTTAACCGATGATTCCCCGGTGGTATTGCGCGAAGGCGTTGGTGACGTTAAACCTTTCTTATAAAGGCGCGAACCGCTATACTACGCGGCCTTAAAATGGCGCTGACTGGCGCCGTTGATTCTCCTGTTCGACGCCTGGGAAGGCGCGCAAGAAAAATAAAAAATCATTATTAATCAATACATTAATCTAAGTGCGTGAATGGCGATCATCGCCTTGTGTGACAGCTTTAGCAGCACTTTGACTCCCATCCTTTATGCACACCGTTTTCTATTCTCTGGCAGGCTTTAACGTCTGCGCCAATAAGCTGGTATCACCAACGGACTTCTTTGATTCGGGAGCAGGGGGAGAGTCTGGTGGAAATGAGGGATCGCTATGTGCTAATTGCAAGCCAGCATGATTGCTGGCTTGGCTTCGGGAGTTTATCGGAAGTACAGAACAGACCCGGCGATAATGATTGATAGCAATCCTAAAACAGAGAAAGCGTACTCGACGATAAACCAGTTTTTGAGGTGAGGTGGCAAGCCTCTGATGAACGTAACATCATCATTGGTACTGTCTACTGAGCTTTTACCAAAGATTAACGGGTTTACGATAAAATTGATCTTTGCGGCATAACCTGAGCTAAATCCTATCGAGTCCGCTTTGTCGAAAATAATAGCCCCTGCCGGGAGAGAGCCAAACTTTTCTTTATACAGCGTACAGATCGCGGAGAAGCGCTTTTTGTTGATAAATGAGAGCAACGCGACGGCGATACCGCAGACAAGGCTTAACCCTCCAAATCCGCAGATGATTAGTTCTGATGGTAAGTTGGTCATTTGTTGACCCAAAGCCATACACCACCGAGAAGTAGGGCAACAAAACCTATTGCCGAGCACACGAATTCTGCGATAAACCAGTATCTGATGTTTGCAGGTAGTCCTCTGATGAATGCAGCGTCATCGATTTTGCTATGTGCAGACTTTTTCCCGTAAATTAACGGATGAATGATAAAGTTTATTTTTGTCGAGTATCCTGCTGTGAAACCGATTACGTCGGCATCTTTTAACACTGCGGCAGCAAGTGGCAAAGATCCAAACTCCGCTTCGTATAATCGGCATACTTCAACAAAACGCTTTTTGTTTAAAAAAGAGATGACCACCATCATGACGATAGCAACCATCATTACGCCTGAAATGATGAAGAGTAGTAAATCAGATAGAGTAACCATTATTTGGTTACCTCATAGATTTTTTCTCCTAATGTCTCACCAAGTTTGCCACCCAACTCTCCCCCGGTATAACCTGCCGCACCAGTGAAGATTACACCGCAAGCCAGCATTCCAGCACCAGCTGCTTCAATGGTTAAAGCCCCCAAAACAATAGAACAAACAGCTGTAGAGGCACCACCAGATACGAGAACTCCAGCACCAATCCCTCCACCTATACTCATACCAAAACTTCCAACCTCGGTATAAGCCGTTTTTTCGCAGTCTGACCCAACTGTGCAGGCTTCGTAAATCTTATCCAGCCTGTTCACGCCATCAAGAGCGATTCCGACATAGCCCGCTGTTTTCAACATTTTCACATACTTTGCAGCTTTCTCGATGAAGGTGGCGTAGCCCTCAATATCTGCAACTCCGGTCTGATTCCAGCGATGTGTAATCGAACTGGTTGAAAGTCCCAACGCCCGTTTAATGTCTGGGTAGTCCTGCAATGCCAGCTTGTGACGCGTGAAATCCGTTAGAATGCTATCGAGTTCACCGAACAGTTGCCGTCTTTGAACATAAAATTGTTCACTAATCAGTGATCCGCTGGTGATGTACTGATTTTTGTATGCTTGCTGAATCTTGGTCAGAACACTCTCGATCTTCTCAAAGTATTTTCCCGCAGCTTCTGAGGCGATCCCTGTTGTCGTACTGGCTTGAGAGGTAGAAAGATCAATGGTGTCTTTATGTTTATGCAGGAAGTTAGCTTCCTGGATTGTCAGCGGTTCTAACGCCGCATCAACTCGCGCTTTCGCGGCTTTCATGTGGGCGATTTGCTCGTCGTCCTGTTTTTCTGGATCAACCAGAAGCATAATCGAACCCGCTTTGTATCTTTCATCCGGGCCGTTCAGCGTAGAGAATAACTCCTTTGCTCGTGCTGGCGGGGTGCCTGTGAATAACAGACGTTGCCAGGCTTCGGTGGTGCCGCCGTAGGGGATAACGGCAAAACCTGCGTCGATGCCTGTTTTCTTTTTTGCTGTCTGGGCGTGTTGTTCTGGTTCTGCTTGCGGCTGTTGAGATGCAGCAAGAGCGGCTGCTGCGGTTGCCGCTTCTGCCAGATACCTTGCTGTTGCCTGAGAGGGAGATTCACCTGGGCCGATCCATCCCAAAGGGGCTATGATACGGTTAGATCCAGAGGGGCAGCCACATAAAACGACGCCCCTGTCCACGGCTACAGGGATCTGGTGAATTGTGCGGTGTGACTCACCTTCAACAACTTTTCCTTCTTTGCCGCATTTCGGGCAAGCGGTGGTCTTGTCACCCAGAACAATCGGACGACGACCAAGAATGTTACCGCAAGAAAGTGAGGGGATGAGTTTAGCGCCAGTTGTGGTTTGATCACCAAACAACGCCATTCCCCGCCCTAAAACGTTTGGACGCATTCCCCCCATTTATGCCACCTTTGCAATAGTCAGGAAATCATCTGGAATTGATTCACCCTCGCGGAAAGAGAACACTAATCCATAATCAGGGGTGCTGATAATTACATCTCCGTTATCAAGCAAGCTACCAACCAGTGCTATTCCTTTACCTTCCCATTCGCTTAACTGCCCGGCGCTGGTGATGATGACAGCTTTCGTTCCGTCTGGATAAGTGACGGTTGCACCTTCTGTGACAATGCTGGCCCATTCACCGCTATCGAGTTGGACTTTCATACCCTGGCTTGGATCTGGATTAGGCACATCGACAATGCCGCCCCGAAGAGTGCGGCTCCCGGCAACGGCTGAACGATAGATAGCTGTAACTGGATGGTGTTCGGCGTACTCTTGCTGCTCGATAACGAGTTGGCGGGCTTCTTCATTCATTTCGGACAGTTGGTTGTCGGTATAACGAGGAGCATCTAAAGATGCGATGATTTCAGGGGTAAGATCGTTGTTGTACTGTTTCATAAGTCCCTCTACTTGTTATAGAAATAATCACAGAGGTCATTCTACAAGCAATAACCACATGCGCAACAAACATTAGACCTAAGTGAAACTTCGTTTCGTAACAGAAGGTTATCCGGTAAAGTAGTGAGCATTAATCTTCAACAAATCTCAGACAAGGGATGCTATGGCAGGCATTTTGGCAGGTACGGCGGCAGCGGTTGGAATCCTTGATAAAGCGGTTAGCATCACCCAGAAACTGGCGAATAACAGTGATGAACTTGACAAGGCAACGCTCAAACTTGAATTGGCTAATCTGATGGTTGAACTTGCTAACGCCAAAATCGAAGCGATAACTACGCAGACTTTGCTTTTCGACGCTGAACAAAAAAACAAACATCTTGAACAACAGTTGGTAGACAAATCAACTTTCGTATTTAAGCCGCCGTTGTATTGGAAAGAAGGTGATGAAATCCCTTTCTGTCCGAGATGCTACGAAGGTGATAACAAGAAATATCACCTGCGTTCCATTGTCACCGCCGGAAATCGGGCTTATGGAATTCTCCCGAAGAATAATTGGTCATGTATGCACTGCAAGTTTTCCCAAAAAAAGAGTAGTTAAAAACCTACCTTGTTTAGCTGGTCAGTATTATTCCGGGCCGTGATTACGGTCACGTGGGAGAGATGATCGGGGGGAATGGAGTGTTTACCAAGGCAAGGGAAGGGGGTGATGCTCTTCGCCATTGCTTGGGCTATTAAGCGCGAATTTTGAGGCACTCCCGGTTTTTACCCCGGCAATCCCCAAATATCAAGGAGCTGGTGGAGGATGTACGGTAGCGCATCGAGGAGTAGCGGGGCGCTGGTGGCCCCGGAACAGGTGAGGGGGTGGCTACCTTCGCGGGTTGTTAGGCTGTGGCTTGTTCGGTCTTGATACGCTGCACGGTGCTGGTGGACACGTTGAACTCCTTCGCTATGGTTCGGATAGACTGACCAGCGGCAAGCGCTGACACAATCCCTACACGGTCAACCGCTGCGCCATTGCCGCGAGCGCCTTTGCGTCCCGCTGCTTTGGCTGCTGCGTATCCTTCTGCCTGACGTTCGAGGAGCTGTTCTCGTTCCATCTGTGACATTGCGGCAAAGATGTTTAGCATCAGGTTGCTGGCGGCATTCGCTGCCGTTCCTGCCGTGATTCCTTCTTTGTGGAACTGCACGGATGCGCCCTTGTCTTTCACCTGCTCGATAATGTCCAAAACATCACGAATGTTTCGCCCTAAGCGGTCGAGGCTGTGAACGTGGATCACGTCACCTTCACGAACATAAGCGATCATCTCTTGAAGCTGCGGACGGTTGGCATTCTTGCCGCTCATTTTCTCTTCATACTTCTTATCGAGGGTCACGCCGTCAAGCTGGCGCTCTGTGTATTGTTTATCTGTACTCACTCGAACATAACCGATGTTAGCCATTCTGTTCTCCAAAATGTATCGAAATAGTATGTAGCGATTATAGGTGTGTCGATTAAATTGATCAAACTATTTCGCTACGATTTTCGAGGGGTTTTGAGGGGGGAACGGCCCGAATCTGGGTGTGTTGAAGTAGTATGCTATTTCGCTACGCCTGATAGAACGTGTATTTGATGGCGTAGTTTTCTAATCGCCAAGGGAAACGGGAGTTGATTACAAAGTGGTTCCACTGATAGGAAATAAGTTCCGGGTCGCTGGTGGTTCGTTCCTCTGTTACGTCAACAACTTTTTCCCCGTCACGGTGAGCTTCCCACTCACTGCGGTGGATGTAGTAGCCGGGGAGCCATTCTATGATTGGCGTATTAGGAATGATGCGAGGGAAATGATCTGCGATGCTCTCAGTGCTTCGCGCCTCTGCTTTAAGCTGGTGCTCTTGCTGGATACCGAATCAATTGGTTTGTCACCGACGACGTAAAGCAGTACATCAAAGAAGCGCTGGTTTTCATTGGCGATACTCCTGCGCCACTTTTGGCCTTTATCTTTGACATACATCACCCATGCTTCGGTCCGCGTGATTGCTTGGCTTGCAACCTCTTTGGCGTGTGGGATCACGGGCTGTTTGGGTTCAAAGTCAGATTGCGGCTCAGATTTGAGCTTTGCCTCTTCTAACTGCGCCTGTAGGCTCGCTGTGATCTGTCGGTATCGTAGTAAGTCTTTCGAATAAAATGCTTCATACGCCTGTGCTACCGTTGTACGACTCAGATCAAGCGCTGCGGCAACCTGATTTGCAAGCGGTAGATCAGCCTTAGATAGCTCAATTTTCTTCATGTGTAAGCTGGCAAGCACTTCGTTCGCCGTTTGTTCGCTGCCGTCCACCATTCGTTTGAAATGTGCATCGGCATAACCTTGGGCAGCTTCTACCGTATCAGAGGCCAATAATGGCGAATCAGGATTGATGCTTTTATGCCACTGGCCCAACTCTGGGAGGCGCTCCACTTCGGCAACATCTCTTTCAAGGGCACGTAGTAGATAGCTATCAAAGTCCTGCTTGGTGGCGGCTCGGTAGCCTTGAATCTTCCGCTTAAACTCTTCAATACCCATTGTCCCATTCTGAACGAGAGGAATGTATGGGCGGATCTGATTCATGACCACTTCGGCTTGTTTTTGACTGTCAGTACCAAGACTCAGACGCACAAAACTTGTTGAATCATTTAGTCTAAAATTCGTGTAGTATGTGCGCCCACGAATCATTGTGTGTGACAGCTTGTGTGACACGTTGTTTGCATGCTGTGTACCATGAAATAGTTACAGATCAGTGAGTTAAGTTTAAATTCAGGCTAACTCGTTGTTTTTGAAAGTATACCAGACGCCTGGGAAGGCGACACCTAAAGGAAGCTCTATGAGCGAAAAGTTACAAAAAGTGCTGGCGCGTGCTGGCCACGGTTCTCGCCGTGAAATTGAATCCATTATTGCAGCAGGTCGTGTGAGCGTTGATGGCAAAATTGCCACGCTTGGCGATCGCGTTGAAGTGACGCCGGGTCTGAAAATCCGTATCGACGGCCATCTGATTTCGGTGAAAGAATCTGCAGAACAAATCTGCCGCGTTCTGGCCTATTACAAGCCGGAAGGTGAACTGTGTACCCGTAACGACCCGGAAGGTCGTCCAACCGTTTTTGACCGCTTGCCAAAGCTGCGCGACGCGCGCTGGATTGCCGTAGGTCGTCTGGACGTCAATACCTGTGGTCTGCTGCTGTTTACTACAGATGGTGAATTGGCGAACCGTCTGATGCACCCGAGCCGTGAAGTTGAACGCGAGTATGCGGTGCGTGTGTTCGGTCAGGTTGATGAAGCTAAACTGCGTGATCTGAGCCGTGGCGTACAGCTGGAAGATGGTCCGGCTGCGTTTAAAACCATCAAGTTCAGCGGTGGTGAAGGGATTAACCAGTGGTATAACGTCACGCTGACTGAAGGCCGCAATCGCGAGGTTCGTCGTCTGTGGGAAGCGGTAGGCGTGCAGGTAAGTCGTCTTATCCGTGTACGTTATGGCGATATTCCATTGCCGAAAGGTCTGCCGCGTGGCGGCTGGACGGAGCTTGATCTTGCACAGACCAACTATCTGCGTGAACTGGTGGAGTTGAAACCGGAAACCACGTCTAAAGTCGCTGTCGAGAAAGACCGTCGTCGCATGAAAGCGAATCAGATCCGCCGTGCGGTGAAGCGTCACTCTCAGGTTGGCAGCAGCCGTCGCCCGGGTGGACGCAACAACAACGGTTAATCATGAACAGGCCTGATAAGCAAAGCGCCATCAGGCGTTAGCGTGGAGCCGGATGCGGCGCAAGCGCCTTATCCGGCCTGCTATTAGTAATCAATCCCCATTTGGGCTTTAATGCCCGCTTCAAAAGCATGCTTGACCGGACGCAACTCGCTGACCGTGTCGGCTAACTCCAGAATATCGCGATGGCATCCACGACCCGTAATTATGACCGTCTGCTGGGCCGGGCGCGCGTTTAAGGCGTTGATCACCTCTTCAAGCGGGAGGTAGTCGTAGGCCACCATATACGTCAGTTCATCCAGCACAACCATATCCAGCTCAGGATCGGCCAGCATTCGTTTACCGTGTTCCCATACGGCCAGACAGGCAGCGGTGTCAGCTTCACGATTCTGTGTTTCCCAGGTAAACCCGGTCGCCATCACCTGAAACTCTACACCATGAGGTTCGAGCAGGTTTCTTTCGCCGTTTGGCCATGTACCTTTAATGAACTGCACTACACCGACTTTTTTACCGTGGCCCACTGCGCGAGTTGCTGTGCCGAACGCAGCGGTAGTTTTACCCTTACCATTACCGGTAAAAACGATGACAATTCCGCGCTCGTCCCTGGCGGCCGCAACACGCGCGTCAACCCGGTCTTTTACGCGCTGTTGGCGCTGCTGATAGCGTTCTTCACTCATTGGGCAATTCCTGGTTTACGGCCCGGTTGGGCATCAAAAGTCATACCGGTTTTACGGCGGCTGTCATCGCCCATCAGCCACAGGTACAGCGGCATAATGTCGGCGGGGGTTTTGAGTTTTTGCGGATCTTCCGTCGGGAATGCGCTGGCACGCATGCCGGTACGCGTGCCGCCTGGATTAATGCAATTTACGCGCAAATGGCGATTCTGGTATTCGTCTGCCAGGACCTGCATCATCCCTTCGGTTGCAAACTTAGAGGTAGCATACGCTCCCCAGTTAGCCCGTCCCTGACGACCGACGCTTGAGGAGGTAAAAACCAGCGATCCTGAATCTGATTTGAGTAACAGCGGCAGCAATGCCTGAGTCAACATAAACGTCGCGTTGACATTGACCTGCATAACATCCTGCCATACCTGCGGATTTTGTTCGCTCATCGGGCAAATATCGCCCAGCAGCCCGGCGTTATGCAACACCCCATCCAGACGCGGATAATGTGCGGCGAGGCGTTGCGCCAACTGGTGACACTCTTCAGCGGTACAGGTCAGCAGATCCAGTGTAAACCATTGTGGTTGTGTTCCGTTTTCATCGGCGACGGTGCGGGCAACCTGACGCAATTTTTCTTCATTACGTCCAAGCAGGATAACGGTCGCACCGTAGCGTGCATAGGTAAGCACGGCTTCACGTCCGATGCCATCACTGGCACCGGTGACCAGAATAATGCGATCCTGTAACAGGTCTTGTTTAGGTTGGTAATGCACGGCTACTCCTCGGCGACGCTTTGGCCATCTCGTTCGCGATAACTTTTCGGCTTTATGCCTTAAACACTGGTGTTTTTCAATCAGCCAAAGGTAATAACACCGCAAAATGAACACTTTGTCATGCTTTTTGCCGATTCAGCATCGGATGGATGAAGCAAGACGGGTTTACACGCCTGTTGTACACTGAGCGAAAGTAGCGTTGTTTAATCAAGGTGGGTCTCGTGGAATTGTTGTCTGAATATGGGCTGTTTTTGGCAAAAATTGTCACTGTTGTGGTGGCTATTGCGGTGATTGTCATGCTGATTGTAAACGCGACACAACGTAAGCGTCAGCGTGGTGAATTACGCGTTATTAATCTTAGCGATCAATATAAAGAGATGAAGGAAGATCTGTCGATGGCATTGCTGGATAGTCATCAGCAGAAGTTATGGCATAAAGCGCAGAAAAAGAAGCATAAGCTAGAGGCCAAAACCGCCAAAGCCAAAGCAAAACTGGGGGACAGTGCGTCATCAGAAAAACCTCGCGTCTGGGTGCTCGATTTTAAGGGCAGTATGGATGCCCACGAGGTCAGCGCACTGCGGGAAGAGGTCACGGCGGTACTGGCGGTGGTGAAACCGCAGGATCAGGTGGTTGTGCGTCTGGAAAGCCCCGGTGGTGTGGTACATGGTTATGGGCTGGCTGCCTCGCAGTTGCAGCGCCTACGCGATAAAGCGATTCCCTTGACGGTAACGGTGGATAAAGTCGCAGCGAGCGGCGGATATATGATGGCCTGTGTAGCGGATAAAATTGTCTCAGCGCCGTTTGCCATTGTGGGCTCGATTGGCGTGGTGGCGCAGATCCCGAACTTCAACCGTTTCCTGAAAGGCAAGGATATTGATATCGAGCTGCACACGGCTGGACAGTACAAACGTACGCTGACACTGCTTGGCGAAAATACGGAAGAAGGGCGACAGAAATTCCGTGAAGATTTGAATGAAACCCATCATCTGTTTAAAGATTTTGTGCAGCGTATGCGTCCAACTCTGGACATCGAACAGGTTGCTACCGGTGAACACTGGTTCGGGCAACAGGCGCTGGCAAACGGGTTGGTCGATGAGATCAATACCAGTGATGAAGTGATTTTAGGGTTGATGGATGGTCGTGAAGTGCTGAACGTCCGCTATATGCAGCGCAAAAAACTGATGGACCGTTTCACTGGTAGCGCGGCAGAAAGTGCAGACCGCTTATTTATGCGCTGGTGGCAGCGAGGACAGAAGCCCCTGATGTAAAATTGCAATTGCCGGATGGCGAGGCTCACGCATCTAATCCGGCCTACAGGTTCGTAACATCGTAGGCCGGATTAGGCAGCGCAGCCATCCGGCAAATCATTTCTCGCGTTAATCGATCAAGTGGTACTTTTCAGAAAGCACATGCGCCAGGTGTTTAAACATATTAAACACTGCAGTGCTTTTGGGCGTTGGTAGCCCTTGCTCGTCTAAAAAGTAATCTCCGCTGAAAACCAGCACGCCATTTCGCTGCGTTACGCCGGTGGCGACAATCCCCGCCAGCGTGTCCTCATGCTCACGAATGATTTTGTTGGCTTCAATCAGCAGTGTTTCGCGATCGATGGGTTGAGTGTCTTTATGCATTATTTACTCCTTAAACAAGGACATTAGTCTACGCCGAGCCCAGCTTATGGGCAAATATTCCCTGACTTAAATGAAGGCTATAGGAGGGGATTGCAACTGGCGAGATTTGTTTTTGCATGCTAATAAAGTTGCGTAACGCATTTTATCAGGTACAGTGTGACGCTTTCGTCAATCTGGCAACAGATTTGCTTGACATTCGACCAATACTCCGTCGCGCCAAAGCGTTTGTGTGCGAAAAAGCCTGTTAACTCAGTTACATGAGAGTTACATTACAAGCGCAAATCAGTTTAAGGGGTTGATATCCTCCGACGCAGAGACCATATCGATGTCTCGTCGCCAGTGGAAGGTGAATCAACGTGCGACGCATTCTGGAAGAATCAAATTAGGTAAAGGTGAATATGGGTAAAGCTCTTGTCATCGTTGAGTCCCCGGCAAAAGCCAAAACGATCAACAAGTATCTGGGTAATGACTACGTGGTGAAATCCAGCGTCGGTCATATCCGTGATTTGCCGACCAGTGGCTCAGCAACTAAAAAGAGCGCCGACTCAACCTCCACCAAAACGGCTAAAAAGCCCAAAAAGGATGAACGTGGCGCTCTCGTCAACCGCATGGGCGTTGACCCGTGGCACAACTGGGATGCGCGCTATGAAGTGCTGCCTGGTAAAGAAAAAGTTGTCTCTGAACTGAAACAACTGGCTGAAAAAGCCGACCACATCTATCTCGCAACCGACCTTGACCGCGAAGGGGAAGCCATTGCCTGGCACCTGCGGGAAGTTATCGGTGGCGACGACACCCGCTACAGCCGCGTGGTGTTTAACGAAATTACTAAAAACGCTATCCGTCAGGCGTTTGAAAAACCGGGCGAGCTGAACATCGACCGTGTTAATGCACAACAGGCTCGTCGCTTTATGGATCGCGTTGTCGGCTATATGGTGTCGCCGCTGCTGTGGAAAAAAATTGCCCGTGGCCTGTCTGCCGGCCGAGTACAGTCGGTTGCCGTGCGTCTGGTTGTTGAGCGTGAGCGTGAAATTAAAGCATTCGTCCCCGAAGAGTTCTGGGAAATTGATGCCAATACCACGACGCCAGCCGGTGATGCATTGCCGCTTGAGGTTACTCACCAGAACGATAAACCGTTCCGTCCGGTAAATCGCGAGCAAACACTCGCGGCAGTAAGCCTGCTGGAAAAAGCACGTTATAGCGTTCTGGAACGCGAAGATAAGCCAACCAGTAGCAAGCCGGGTGCCCCCTTCATCACGTCCACGTTACAGCAGGCTGCCAGCACGCGTCTGGGCTTT
Organism: Citrobacter sp. Awk 2; assembly: GCF_028069815.1. Lineage (NCBI taxonomy): Bacteria > Pseudomonadati > Pseudomonadota > Gammaproteobacteria > Enterobacterales > Enterobacteriaceae > Citrobacter > Citrobacter sp. Awk 2. The sequence goes on along the minus strand of NZ_JANEWL010000034.1, from coordinate 2,986 downwards.
GGCGTGAAGAAAACCATGATGATGGCGCAGCGCTTGTATGAAGCGGGTTATATCACCTATATGCGTACTGACTCCACCAACCTGAGTCAGGATGCTGTGGCGATGGTCCGTGATTACATTAGCGATAATTTTGGCAAAAAGTATCTGCCAGAAAGCGCAAACCAGTACGCCAGCAAAGAGAATTCGCAGGAAGCGCACGAAGCTATTCGTCCTTCTGATGTCGCTGTTCAGGCGGAATCTCTGAAAGATATGGAAGCCGATGCTCAAAAACTGTATCAACTGATTTGGCGCCAGTTTGTTGCCTGTCAGATGACGCCAGCAAAATACGATTCCACTACGTTAACCGTGGGCGCGGGTGATTTCCGCCTGAAAGCACGTGGCCGTATTCTGCGTTTCGATGGCTGGACAAAAGTGATGCCTGCACTGCGTAAGGGTGATGAAGATCGCATCTTACCGGCCGTGGATAAAGGCGATGTACTGACACTTGTCGAGCTGACACCAGCTCAGCACTTTACCAAGCCACCAGCGCGCTTCAGTGAAGCCTCGTTGGTTAAAGAACTTGAAAAACGGGGTATTGGTCGTCCATCAACGTATGCCTCGATCATCTCTACAATTCAGGATCGCGGTTACGTTCGTGTTGAGAACCGTCGCTTCTACGCTGAAAAAATGGGTGAAATTGTCACCGATCGTCTGGAAGAAAACTTCCGCGAATTGATGAACTACGATTTCACCGCGCAGATGGAAGACAGCCTTGACCAGGTGGCGAACCACGAAGCTGAGTGGAAAGGTGTGCTCGACAACTTCTTCAGTGATTTTACTCAGCAGTTGGATAAAGCCGAGAAAGATCCCGAAGAAGGCGGCATGCGTCCGAACCAGATGGTACTGACCAGCATTGATTGTCCAACATGTGGGCGCAAGATGGGTATCCGTACCGCCAGCACCGGTGTCTTCCTTGGGTGTTCCGGCTATGCGCTTTCACCGAAAGAGCGTTGCAAGACCACCATTAACCTGGTGCCGGAAAACGAAGTCCTGAACGTACTGGAAGGGGATGACGCCGAAACTAACGCCTTGCGCGCAAAGCGTCGCTGCCAGAAGTGTGGTACGGCGATGGACAGCTATCTGATCGATCCAAAACGTAAGCTGCATGTCTGTGGTAACAACCCGACCTGCGATGGTTACGAAATCGAAGAGGGCGAGTTCCGTATTAAGGGTTATGACGGTCCTATCGTTGAGTGCGAGAAATGTGGTTCTGAAATGCACCTGAAAATGGGGCGTTTCGGTAAATACATGGCATGTACTAACGACGAGTGTAAAAACACCCGTAAGATCCTGCGTAATGGTGAAGTGGCTCCGCCGAAAGAAGATCCTGTTCCGTTGCCGGAACTGCCGTGTGAAAAATCGGACGCGTATTTCGTGTTGCGTGACGGTGCAGCAGGTATTTTCCTGGCCGCTAACACCTTCCCGAAATCACGTGAAACCCGTGCACCGTTAGTGGAAGAGTTGTATCGCTTCCGCGATCGTCTGCCGGAAAAACTGCGTTACCTGGCCGATGCGCCGCAGACGGACCCCGATGGTAATAAGTCGATGGTTCGCTTTAGCCGTAAAACTAAGCAGCAATATGTCGCTGCGGAAAAAGACGGTAAAGCAACCGGGTGGTCTGCATTTTTCGTTGACGGTAAATGGGTAGAAGGTAAGAAATAACAGCGTTCTGGCTGAATTTCTCCTCAAAGGGTCGCGTAAGCGACCCTTTTTGTTTGCGGCGTATTATTTTTTGTCATACCTATACAGCGTACATATAAATGATATAGTGGTTATAGTTGACAGGCTTTTTATTATTAAATCGTATTAGCAGCGCGTGTGAGTCTGCTTTTAAACGATGTTCTGATGGCACAATTCTGGATGGCTTAACATGAAATTACAGCAGCTTCGCTATATCGTTGAGGTGGTAAACCACAACCTTAATGTCTCCTCAACGGCCGAAGGACTCTATACCTCCCAGCCTGGGATCAGTAAGCAAGTTCGTATGCTGGAAGATGAGCTTGGCATCCAGATTTTTGCCCGTAGCGGTAAGCACCTGACGCAGGTGACTCCTGCAGGGCAGGAAGTTATTCGTATTGCCCGCGAAGTCTTGTCAAAAGTGGATGCCATTAAGTCGGTTGCGGGTGAACATACCTGGCCCGACAAAGGTTCGTTATATATTGCTACCACACACACGCAGGCGCGTTACGCGCTGCCCAACGTGATTAAAGGTTTTATTGAGCGTTATCCTCGCGTTTCGTTGCATATGCATCAGGGATCGCCGACGCAAATTGCCGAGGCTGTTTCGAAGGGGAATGCTGATTTTGCCATCGCGACGGAAGCACTGCATCTGTACGATGATCTGGTGATGCTGCCATGCTATCACTGGAACCGTTCGATTGTTGTTACGCCAGACCATCCGTTGGCGGGCAAAGCCTCCGTATCCATTGAAGAGCTGGCGCAATACCCGCTGGTGACGTACACCTTTGGTTTTACAGGGCGCTCAGAACTGGATACCGCGTTTAATCGCGCGGGTCTTGAACCGCGTATTGTTTTTACGGCAACCGATGCTGATGTGATAAAAACCTATGTCCGACTGGGGCTGGGCGTGGGCGTGATTGCCAGCATGGCAGTGGATCCTCTCTCTGATCCGGATCTGGTGCGTGTTGATGCTCATGATATTTTCAGTCACAGCACCACGAAAATTGGTTTTCGTCGCAGCACATTTTTACGCAGCTACATGTATGATTTCATTCAGCGTTTCGCACCGCATCTGACACGCGATGTGGTGGATACGGCGGTGGCGTTGCGTTCCAACGATGATATTGAAGCTATGTTCAAAGATATTAAATTGCCAGAGAAATAATAACGGAAGCTGCCTCGCTGGTATCCTTGTTCTCCAGCCATACCCGCGGGGCGGTTGAATGTATTTATGATTTTCTTTTTGTCTATTATCCCTATATTATTT
>NZ_JANEWL010000033.1:0-42059 GCF_028069815.1 Citrobacter sp. Awk 2 | reverse complement strand
CATATAAGCTGGTAATGACATTTATAGATCTCCATATTTTGTGCTTAATATTTTCCCGTTTCTGTCGATGAAAAAGTTGTAACGGTAATTCTTTCCGTTCAATGTGTATGAAGCCGCATAGATATAGCCCGGCGTTATCGGTATTTTTAAGCACGTTTCAGGGTAGGAGAGAGCTACATGCGAATTTTCCGCCAATGTCTTGTATTCATTTCCCTGCTCAGAATAAACGCCGTATCGGCCCAGAACGTCCGATTTATTAACAGAGAAGCAAAGCGAATTATTTATAATAGGGAAACTACGCCATGGGGGAACGCTATCGCCAGCGCCACACCCAGCCAGCGCAAAAAAGGCAGGAATGAGAAAGTAGCGTTTCAATGCGGGAACCTCCCTAACACTTTCTCATAGCGGGATATGAGGCTAAGGACAGGCTCAGATGGATCGTAATCCTTGAGGCGATACAAATCAGAGCGGTTGCCGAATCCATACGTTTTAAGCAGCCAATAATCAGCCACCATTGCAGCCTGCTGCTCTAAGCCGTAATCCAAGAGTATGGCCTTATCCAAGGTGTAATAGTAATCAACTGCCCAAGAGAACAGGCCACGCATCCTTACCATCATCCCGCGCTGATGCTGCCAGACGTGCATCATTTCATGTAAAAAAAGATGCTGCCCACCAACGCGATCGTTATTAACATGCGGCTGTGAAAAGCCAGGCTCATAAGTACCTTCCTGAAAGTACAATTCGCCGTTGGGCGTCATAGCGTAGTTGTTTTTTTGGAGGTTGAAAGGTAGGTAGCTGCTGCGGTGGATCCAGACTTCGTTATAGAGGATGGCGAAAGCGTAGAGGGTACGGGCCAAGTTAATCTCACCAAGCGTTAGCAGCCGTAACCCGCCCCTGTCTATATCGTTCATTTCCCTTATCATTGGAGACATCATCCATTGGTAAAAATACCTTAATACGCCTTAAGGTAAATTTTTTCCTGTTAAAAAATGCGGGAAATATCCAAAATTGTCACAAACTGCGGCTACGCCGCTTCTACCGTTAAGCCCTCTGGTTTAGGGAGCAACCGTACGAGATCGTACGCTAAGAACGTAACCTTATGAATTTAAATCTACAAAGTCGTGGCGTTGTCGGTCAGGTTTACGTTGATTTGATTACCGGGTTTATTAACACCATTAATGCCGAAAACCGCACGGATACTGGCATTAATGGAAAAAGTAAATAAAACCCTCATTTTCTTTACTCGCCCAATCTGCATTAAAAAATGCACTTAGCGTACGCTCTCGTACGGTTGGGCTTCAGGCCCCGTGATCGGTTAAGTAAGCTGGGAAACGCTGATTTTAGTACTTATAGGTCACGGTGTTTACCGTTCGTTGGTATCCCCGAGGTAACCCCGGAAAATATAAAAAACATGAAAAAACCTCGCGACCCTCTATTGTAAGGGTTGCGAGGCGTTATGCGATTCTAAAAATTGAAATTATTAATTGATATTTGTCAGTTATGCAGACCACTGACTTAAGAAAATTCCAACAACAAACAGCAAGTTAGTCAACAGTGCTGCTTTTACGGTGCGTTCCAGCATTGGGCGCATTGCCGTCGGGTCCATTTCACGCATCACGTAGCGCGCCTGTTTAATCAGCAGCGGTGCGGCGAGGATAAAGAGCCATCCCCATAAACTTTGCAGCGAGAACAGGTTAAACAGCGCCAGACAGACCAGCGTGCCCATCAGCAGGCAGGCATGGTAGCGGCGGGCATTAACCGCGCCTAAGCGCACCACCAGCGTGTTTTTGCCATTCTCTCTGTCGCTGTTGATATCGCGCAGGTTGTTAACGTTGAGTACGGCAGTTGCCAGCAGGCCGCAGGCGGTTGCCGGCAGAATTAACGCCGGAATCAGCGTATGCGCCTGCAGGTACCAGCTCCCCATCACGCTGAGCCACCCGAAGAAGACCAGCACAGAAATATCACCCAGACCGATATACCCGTATGGACGATTACCGACGGTATAGGTGATAGCGGCGATAATCGACAGGCCACCGAGAATCAGGAAGCCGACAAAATCCGCCAGTGTGTGGCATGCCACCGCTACCAGTGCCAGACCGGACAGGCAGATTAAGACCACAGTGACGATCAGCGCACGCTTCATCTCCTGCTGGGTAATAACGCCTTTTTGCATGCCACGCAGCGGTCCGATGCGGTCGGGCTTGTCGCTGCCTTTAACAGCATCGCCATAGTCGTTAGCGAGATTGGACAGGATTTGCAGTAGCCCTGCCGTAATTAATGCCAGCAGAGCCACCAGCGGATCGAAATATCCTTGCCACCATGCTAATGCCGTACCGACGATGATCGCCGCGAAGGCGAGCGGTAAGGTCTTAGGTCGTAAACTTTCCAGCCAGGCTTGTGAGCGGCTAATTTGTTGTTGTTCAGTCATATTTAGCGCCAATAAAAATGGGGCTTTATCAGCCCCATCAACAGTGATGAAAATGCATTGAACGCGATTATAGGATAAAACGGCTCAGATCTTCATCTGCGACCAGCGCATCCAGATGTTTGCTCACATATTCGGCATCAATTGTGATGCTTTGACCGTTTAAATCGCTCGCATCATAGGAAATATCTTCCATCAGACGCTCGAGAACGGTATGCAGACGACGCGCACCGATGTTTTCGGTGGTTTCGTTAACCTGCCAGGCCGCTTCGGCAATGCGTTTAATACCCGATTCGGTGAAGTTGATGTCCACACCTTCGGTTGCCATCAGCGCTTTGTACTGCACAGTGATAGAGGCATTCGGTTCGGTCAGAATGCGCTCGAAATCGCTGGTAGTCAGTGCCTGCAGCTCCACACGGATCGGCAGACGACCCTGCAGTTCCGGGATCAGGTCAGACGGTTTAGCCACCTGGAATGCGCCGGAGGCGATAAACAGGATGTGATCGGTTTTCACCATACCGTGCTTGGTAGAGACGGTGCAGCCTTCAACCAGCGGCAGCAGGTCGCGCTGCACGCCTTCACGGGAAACATCCGGGCCGGAGGACTCGCCACGCTTACAGATTTTGTCGATTTCGTCGATAAACACGATCCCGTGCTGCTCAACAGCGTCGATAGCTTCCTGTTTCAGCTCTTCCGGATTGACCAGTTTGGCTGCTTCTTCTTCAATCAGCAGCTTCATCGCGTCTTTGATTTTCAGCTTACGCGGTTTTTGTTTCTGGCCGCCCAGGTTCTGGAACATGGACTGTAGCTGGCTGGTCATCTCTTCCATTCCCGGAGGCGCCATAATTTCTACGCCCATCGGTGCGGCAGCGAGATCGATTTCAATCTCTTTATCATCCAGCTGGCCTTCACGCAGTTTTTTACGAAATGCCTGACGCGCAGCAGAAGGTTCCTGAGGCTGCTCTGACTGTCCCCAGTTATTTTTGGCTGGCGGGATCAGTACATCGAGAATACGTTCTTCTGCCATTTCTTCTGCGCGGAAGCGGTTTTTCTCAATCGCCTGAACGCGAACCATTTTGATGGCGGCATCGGTCAGATCGCGGATGATGGAGTCAACTTCTTTACCCACATAGCCGACTTCAGTGAATTTCGTTGCTTCAACTTTGATGAATGGCGCATTGGCCAGTTTGGCCAGACGGCGGGCGATCTCGGTTTTACCGACACCGGTTGGGCCAATCATCAGAATGTTTTTCGGTGTGACTTCATGGCGCAGCTCTTCGTTGAGCTGCATGCGGCGCCAGCGGTTACGCAGTGCAATCGCCACGGAACGCTTAGCATTGTCCTGGCCGATGATGTGCTTGTTCAGTTCGCTGACAATTTCGCGTGGGGTCATTTCAGACATGGGGGATCCTTACGCTTTGGAGTTCAATTCTTCGATGGTATGGAAGTGGTTGGTATAAATGCAGATATCCCCTGCAATATCCAACGCTTTCTCAGCAATTTCGCGTGCGCCAAGCTCGGTGTTTTCCAGCAGAGCGCGTGCTGCAGCCTGGGCGTAGGGACCGCCGGAGCCGATGGCAATCAGATCGTTTTCTGGCTGAATGACGTCACCGTTACCCGTGATGATGAGCGATGCCGTTTCATCTGCAACGGCCAGCAACGCTTCGAGTTTGCGCAGCATACGGTCGGTACGCCAGTCTTTAGCCAGCTCAACGGCGGCCTTAACCAGGTGACCCTGGTGCATTTCCAGTTTGCGTTCAAACAGTTCAAACAGTGTGAATGCATCCGCAGTACCACCCGCAAAGCCCGCAATGACTTTGTCGTTGTACAGACGGCGGACTTTTTTCACGTTGCCTTTCATTACGGTGTTACCCAGTGTGGCCTGACCATCACCGGCGATTACCACATGGCCGTTACGGCGTACGCTTACTATTGTTGTCACGAGCAGACCCCTTGGTTACAAATGCAGAATACAGGCCCCGCACAGGTGTACGGGGCGTAATGCAAGTATAGATGGGGGAGATTTTGGGGGTTTCAACCCCCAGTGGCGAGTCGAATGCAGTTTGTATGGCCGGCAACTTTCAGGCGGCTGATGGTGTTGTCGGCATTTTCTTTGCCTTTCACCGGGCCAATTACCACGCGATTCCAGCCGTTATTGGTGGTAATACGGGAATTGAAGCCCTCAAAGGCCAGTTGAGCACGTACTGTTTCTGCCTGCTCAGCCCCTTTGAATGACCCGCACTGAACCATCCAGCGGCGTTCATCTTTTTTCTCTGCCGTCTGTTTTGGCGGCTGTGTTTCATTCGTTATTGGCGCGGCCGGTTGAGTTTTAGGCTGTGCGGCAGTGGTGTGCGCTGGCGTCTGCAACAGATCCTGGTACGGCTGCTGGGCCGCCGGTTTTGGCTGCGCTTTCGGCTGTTGTACCGGTGCGGTTTGTGCTGTACGCGTTTGTGGCTGCTGGTAAGGCTGTTCCGTCGCGCGTGGGCGCGGTTGCTGAGCCTGCTGCTGCGCGTTGTTCCACTGCTGCTGTTGCACCTGACGCTGACGCTGCAGCGTTTGTTGGCGCTGTTCAGGTGTTTGTTCGTTCCACGGTACTTCGTTGAGCTGTGTCGGCTGTTGACGCATATCTGCCTGCATTTGCGCCAACAACTGACGCTGCTCATTGGTCAACTGATCGGCGTTAAGCACTTCGCCACCCGCAGAGGGTTCGGTAGGCGCACGCACGCCTGGCTGACGGCTTTCCAGCTCTTTGATATAGCGCCAGCGTTCTTCCGGTTTAGGCGGGATGCCATTACCGGTGACTTTCTGGCTTTGCAGCGTCTCGGACTCTTCTTTCTTGTGATGCGTAATGAAGTACAGACCACCGATAAAGGTCACGAGTACGGCTGCAGCAATAGCGACCATAGCGGGGGATACCGCTGGCGTACTGCGTTGCTTTTTCCGTGATGTGCTCTTTTTGCGCCGCGAAGGTGCCGGTTGGCCGCGACGTACATAATCTCGTTGTGCCACTATCGTTTCGCTGTATTTATTCGTTCGTCAGCCCGCCATGTTACTTAAGCGACGGGCCTTTGACCAGACAGGGGAGTCCGAAAGCACTTTACTTTACGTCAGTGCCCGGGTAGTGCCCCGAATTATGAGCTCACAGTCCAGTAAACGTGAACCACTGCTGACGTTCTGTCCTTGAAGCTGATCGAGCAGTAACAGCATAGCTTCGCGTCCGATATCGAAACGCGGCTGTGCGACGGTTGTCAGGGGTGGATCACAAAATTCCGTCAGTGAAATATTATCGAAGCCAATGATAGATAAATCATCCGGTACTTTTAAGCCCTGACGTTTGGCGTAAGAGAGCGCGCCAAGCGCCATCACATCGCTGTGACAAAAGACCGCGGTCGGAGGTTGCGGCAGCTCAAGCAGCTGTTTTAACGCGTTAGCGCCCGCTTCATAGGTGAAATCACCGCGCGCGATGAAGTGTGGATCGACCGTAATTCCACTGCGGCGTAGTGCCTGAACATAGCCTTGCAGGCGGTAGTGACACAGCGGCATATCCTCTGGCCCGGCAATACAACCAATGCGCTTATGCCCCAGCTCCAGCAGGTAATTCATCGCGTTAAAAGCAGCAGTGAGGTTATCAATGTGAACGGTAGGCAGTTCCAGCTCTGGCGCAAATTCGTTGGACATGACCATTGGCGGTAAATTGCGCTGTTCTTCCACGCTGGCGTCAAATGGCAGTCGTGAGCTGAGCAGGACCATGCCATCTATCTGCTTGGTAATAATGAGGTTAAGAAAGGTCTTTTCCTGCTGATTCTGGTGCGCGCAATCGCCGATAAGTACCAGATAACCTTGTTCTGCGGCAGTGACTTCTATGCCACGAATCACTTCGCTAAAAAAGGGATCGCAGATATCCGGCACAATCACCAGAATGGTACGTGATTCATTACGTTTAACGTTGCGTCCCATTGATTGGGGTAAATATCCCACCTCCAGCGCCGCCTGTTCGACCCGGTTACGGGTGGACTGAGAGACTTTGTCTGGGTTCATTAATGCGCGGGATACGGTTGCCGTTGAGACTTTCGCCTTCAGAGCAACATCTTTCATCGTAGCGGCGGCAACCTGCTTATTCGGTTTCACTCTTTCTCCTCGCCAGGGTGCAGCTGGCACAGACCTGTCCCTGGATAACCTTCATCTGAAACATTTTTATCAGATAGTTAATGGAAGCGGTTACAGAATTTTCATAAAAAGTGTGATGGATCTTTAATTTTACGATCCGCCTCGCATCATGAGGGGTTATCCCTCGATGGGATCGACATCCAACACCCATTTCACCTTACGTGCATCGGGTAGCGTATTTATCAACGCCAGCGTTCCGCTGACGATATGCTGTAGGCGAATGCGTGACGGATGTTGCAACAAAATTTGCCAGCGATAGCGACCGCCACGTTTGGGGGCCAGCGCCGGAACCGGGCCGAGTACCCAGAGTTTGTCATCAGCTAATGGGCTGGCCTGAATCAGGTTTCGCAGCTGTTGTAAGAACATCGGCGCATGCTGATTGTTATGATCTTCTGCCCGCACGATCACGTGGCTGGTCCACGGCGGTAACTGTAACGTTTGCCGTTCGGCCAGCGCCTGTTCGGCAAATGCGTCATAACCTTTATACAGCAAGGTTTGCAGTAGCGGATGTTCAGGATGGTGCGTTTGCAGCACCACTTCGCCTTGTTTCCCGGCGCGCCCAGCTCGTCCAGAAACCTGGGTATAAAGTTGGGCGAAACGTTCAGCCGAACGGAAATCGGCAGAGAACAGCGCCCCGTCAACATCCAGCAGTGCAACCAGCGTGACATCCGGAAAATGGTGTCCTTTCGCCAGCATTTGTGTACCGATCAGAATGCGAGCGCCGCCGCGATGGACTTCTGCCAGGTGCTGCTCCAGCGATCCCTTACGGCTGGTGGTGTCGCGATCGATACGCGAAATTGGCACGCCGGGGAAAAAGGGTGCCAGAGCTTGTTCCAGTTGCTCGGTGCCGAGTCCTACCGGCACCATGTGCGTAGAGCCGCAGGAGGGGCACTGGCGCGGTATCGGGCGCTGGCTATCGCAGTGGTGGCAGCGCAGGTGATGCTGCGCCTGATGCAGCGTGTAGTAGTGATCGCAGCGTGGGCATTCGGCAATCCAGCCACAGTCGTGACACAGTAGCGCAGGCGCAAAACCCCGACGATTAAGAAACAAAATTACCTGATTATCTGCTTGCAGATGCTGGCGCATGCGGGTGATCAGCGCCGGAGCCAGTCCGGCCTGCACCTGCTGACCCTTTAAATCCAGCACGTGCTGAGTGGCAGGGCGTGCGTTTCCGGCTCGGCGCGTCAGGCGCAGCATGCGGTATTTGTTCTGCCGCACGTTGCACAACGTTTCCAGCGCGGGGGTTGCTGAACCGAGAATAATCGGGATCTGTTCGCTGTGGGCGCGGTAAACCGCCAGATCGCGGGCATGGTACCGCCAGCCTTCCTGTTGCTTGTAAGAGCTGTCATGCTCTTCGTCGATGACAATTACGCCAAGATTTTTAAACGGCGTAAACAGCGATGAGCGCGTGCCGATGACTATTGCCGCTTCGCCATTTTTTGCTTTCAGCCATGCCGAAAGACGTTCGCTGTCATTTAAACCCGAGTGCAGGACTTCGACCGGGGCATTGAAGCGTTCGCGAAAGCGGGCAATGGTTTGTGGCGTCAGGCCAATCTCCGGCACCATTACCAGTGCCTGTTTGCCCTGGGCGAGAACATTTTCCAACACGCTTAAATAGACTTCTGTTTTACCGGAACCCGTCACACCTGCGAGCAACCAGGCGCTAAAACTGTCCGACGCACTATGAATGGCCCCAACGGCGGTAGCCTGTTCCGTGTTCAGACGCAGTCGTTCACCAGAGACGGCGTAGTGGGTACGCCAGTCGCTGAAACCAGGCGTTTCGCTCGCCAGGGAGCACAGGCCTTTTTTACGTAGCGCCTGCAATGCAGCATCGTTAAATTCAAGTTCGGCCACCTGGTCGCGCCAGATTTTTCCCTGCCGAAGCGCAGCCAGCGCCTGTTGCTGCTTTGGAGAGCGCTTCAGACTGTTGAGGTCAATGACCTGGCCTTCTTCGGTGGCGAACCAGTACCACATGGGCGTGTTGGCGGCGGGTCTGCCCTGGCGCAACAGGATCGGCAGGGCATGGAACAGCACATCGCCAATGGGATGATGGTAGTAATCAGCAGCCCACAGCAGTAAACGCCAGACGGAGGTCGAATAGACCGGTTCGCTGTCCAATACCTCGCGAACGGCTTTCAATTCGTTGAGCGGTAACTCACTTTGCTCGCTGACTGACAGGACTATACCGACGCGCTCCTGTTGCTTGCCAAAGGGCACGCGTACGCGACACCCAGCTTTGGCGCTCATACCTTCCGGCAGGAGATAGTCAAAGGTACGAGGTAGCGGAACGGGTAAGGCAACATGCGCAACGGGCATTGAATCATCCTGACTTGAAATCTGGCGGGTTAGTATACACATTAGTGAAGGGTAGAATGCGGATCAGTTTGCATGAGCGGGTTAATTTCTGTATGATTCGCCGCCTTTGATGCAAATTGATTGCGTCAAATAATGACCATTACCCGAGAATTTCAGGCTGTTGATGCAGTGTGAAAGGTGACGGGGAATAATTAACATCGCGTGGTGTCTGGCGTTAGGGCTGGAAGAGCGACGCGGCCTTAAACCGAGGTTTTCCCATGAAAAAAGATATTCACCCGAAATACGAAGAAATTACTGCAAACTGCTCTTGCGGTAACGTCATGAAAATCCGCTCTACCGTCGGTCACGATCTGAACCTGGACGTGTGCGGTCAGTGCCACCCGTTCTATACTGGCAAGCAGCGTGATGTTGCTACCGGTGGCCGTGTTGATCGCTTCAACAAGCGTTTCAACATCCCGGGCAGCAAATAAGTTCCTGCTGTCAGAAAAAAGCGCCTTATGGCGCTTTTTTTGTATCTGTACTTGATAATAAAATTTATATTGATGTATTGAATAATATTTCATATTCAATAAATGAAACAGTGTTTTTATTTTTTATGATAAAATATTCCCACTGGTGATCTTCGTCATTTTTATCTTCCGTTCTTTGCCACTCATGACAATTCCTGGCAAAATTTCAAAGGTTTATCCCCTCTTTCTAAAATACACTTTCGCGGAAATATAAAATTATCCTTACGTCTCTATTACTTTCCTGTTCACATTCAGGAATGTGATGGTGAATTTTATTTATTTAGTGTGAAAAGGGATTGTCATGAAATTTAAATCTACCTTGTTACTTATTCCATTACTATCTGCGGCCGCGCAGGCGGGTTATGTCGATTATCGTCATGAATATTATGATGACGGGCGAAATTACGATCGTGTTTATATGTCTCATCGTTTTGCTACAGGTTTTGGTGTGGCGGTAGAGGCCATTTCACGTTCTGAAGATACGCAATCGAATGATGCTTGGAATAATATGGAAAGTAACGGTAACGAGTATACGGCAAGTTACCAGTTTACCTGGCAGGACCTTATCTGGCAGCCGGGTATTGCGGTTGAAACGGGCGATAACATCACGATCTATAAGCCTTATATTCGTGTGCAATATAATATCAATGACAGCTGGTGGACGGCATTCCGCTATCGCCAGGAGTATATGCGCAGAAACGCCGATGGTAAAGATGACCGTATGGTTTACCGTCCTGAAGCGTGGCTTGGCTATAACGTCAATAATTGGATGTTTGAACTAAACGGCATTTATAAAATTGCTGACAGCGAAGATTTATACAACAACAGAAAAGACGATTATGAATATAACTTCCGTGTTGCTTATAAAATAGATTCCTGGGTTCCATTTATTGAGATTGGTAACGTCTCCTCGGGTTATGACACCACCACGACTGACGATCGTCAGACACGCTATCGTGTCGGTCTCGGTTATAACTTTTGATTGTTAATACTCTTCGTATTGGTTTATTACGTTGAGCACCAGGATATACGCATAGTTTGCGTGAATAATATGTCTAAGGAGTTGACATCATGTCTAATGATGGAACGGTGAGCGGAAGCAATCAAAGTATTGTCGTCAGACCTTTCGGATTCAGAGATAAGATTGGTTATTTGTGTGGTGACCTGGGAACCTGTTTTATTCTTGGTCTGGTAAATAGTTTTTTAATGATTTATTACACGAACGTCCTCGGCATTTCTGGTGTCATTGTCGGCTCGCTCTATTTTGTGACCAAACTCTTTGATGCGTTTGTCGATGTTGGCGTAGGTCGCTTATGCGATACGTCTAAACTGACGGCACATGGACGTTTCAACCCCTGGGTGCGTCGCATGAAGTATCCATTCTGTATCGTTGCGGTGGTCCTGTTTCTGCCGTTTGTGAATGATTTTTCTTATACGGCGAAAATTATCTATATCTGCTTCTCCTATTTTGTTTACGGTTCACTGTTATCGACAGTCAGCATTCCGTATGGCGCCATGTCTGCGGCGATTAGCTCGAATCCGGAAGACCGAGTGTCACTGTCAACCTGGCGAAGCGTGGGTTCCGCCATCGGCGGCGGCGCAACCGGCTTTTTTATCCCGATTCTGATGTACACCACCCTGGTGGACGGAAGCCAGGTGATTTCCGGGCAACACTTCTTCTGGATTGCTATTGGTTGTGCCGTACTGGGCTTTATCTTTTTAACGTTGACCTGTCAGTTAACAACAGAACGTGTGCGCGTGGAGAGAAAAGAGAGCATGCCCGTATCGGTGCTGCTGAAGGGATTGTTACGCAATAAAGCACTGATCGTTTTAGTTGTGGTGGATCTGCTGATTGTGATTAACCAGGGGTTGTCAGGTACCAACATGACTTACCTGTTTAATGACTACTTCCACAACAAAGAGGCCATGTCCGTGGCGTTGCTGTTTACCTTCGGCTCTCTGGTTTTGCTGGCTCCCTCGGCATCCTGGCTGACGAAGCGGTTTGGTAAAAAAGAGGCCAGCGTCGGCGCATTACTCTTTGCGGTGGCGATGTATCTGATTATGTACTTCATCCATATTACGGACGCGAAAGTCTATTTGGTTTTCCTGTTCCTGGCGACGCTGGGGGCAGGGTTATTCAACCTGATGATTTGGGCGTTTATGACCGATGTTTGTGATTATCATCAGTATGTCACCGGCGATCGTGAGGATGGTACGGTTTACGGCGTAAACTTCTTTGCCCGCAAGGTAGGTCAGGCGTGCGCAGGGGCGATTGGTGGCTTTATGCTGGCCATCATTGGTTATCAATCTTCGTCAACGGGCGGCGCTGTGCAAACCAGCATCGTGCAGGAAAATATTTATACGATGGCAAATCTCTTGCCGGCCTTATGTCTGTTTTTGGCGGCAGTCATACTGATTTATCTCTATCCATTGAACCGCAAAGAAACGCTCAAAATGGAAGAAACATTGAATAAAATCAATGGTATTAGAAAATAATGTTGTGAGAAACGGCGGGGTTATCCCGCCTTTTCTCATTTTTCTAACCGTCAGCCGATCAGTACTCCCACGTTTCCGGGTCGATCCCCAGTTCACGCATGATGATCTTCGCTTCTTCCGGGATTTCATCACTGCGCTCTTTACGCAGATCCTCGTCGTTTGGCAACGGTTGCCCGGTAAAGGCGTGCAGAAACGCTTCACACAGCAACTCGCTGTTGGTGGCGTGGCGCAGGTTATTCACCTGACGACGCGTGCGTTCATCGGTAAGGATTTTTAACACCTTCAGAGGAATGGAAACCGTAATTTTTTTGACTTGCTCACTCTTCTTACCGTGCTCAGCGTATGGGCTGATATATTCGCCGCTCCATTCAGCCATGAGATACTTAATCCTCTTCGTCATTAATATTGAGGCCAGAACCTGAGCCCGGACCATAATTGCGCGTAGTTTATCGTAGTGGCGCGGCCCTGACACGAAGTTAGCCGACGCAAATGTACGCTAATGCATATAATTTTAACGGCTATTTCCTGTTTGCTCAATCTATACGCAAAGAAGTTTAGATGTCCAGATGTATTGACGGCTATTGTAACAATGATTACTCTGGTGTCTGACTTTTCACCGACTCAGCCAGGATCTCCTCAATATGACGCGTAAACAGGCCACCATTGCAGTGCGTAGCGGATTAAATGACGACGAGCAGTACGGTTGCGTTGTCCCACCGATTCACCTCTCCAGTACCTATAATTTCACCGGTTTTAATGAGCCGCGCGCTCATGACTATTCACGCCGTGGCAACCCGACGCGTGATGTGGTTCAGCGTGCGCTGGCGGAGCTGGAAGGTGGCGCTGGTGCAGTGCTGACCAATACCGGCATGTCGGCGATTCATCTGGTGACGACGGTGTTCCTGAAGCCTGGCGATCTGCTGGTCGCACCGCACGACTGTTACGGTGGTAGCTATCGCCTGTTTGACAGTCTGGCAAAACGTGGCTGCTATCGCGTGCTGTTTGTCGATCAGGGTGATGAGCAGGCGCTGAAAGCGGCGTTGGCGGAAAAACCAAAGCTGGTACTGATCGAAAGTCCAAGCAATCCGTTGCTGCGTGTGGTGGATATTGCAAAAATCTGCCAACTGGCGCGTGAGGCGGGTGCGGTGAGCGTTGTCGACAACACTTTTTTAAGCCCTGCACTGCAAAATCCACTGGCATTGGGCGCCGATCTGGTGTTGCATTCATGCACGAAATATTTAAACGGTCACTCGGATGTGGTGGCTGGCGTGGTGATAGCGAAAGATCCGGAGACGGTCACTGAGCTGGCATGGTGGGCGAATAATATTGGCGTAACTGGCGGCGCATTTGATAGCTATCTGCTGTTGCGTGGCCTACGTACTCTGTCGCCGCGTATGGAAGTGGCACAACGTAACGCTCAGGCTATTGTGGACTACCTGCAAACCCAGCCGTTGGTGAAAAAACTGTATCATCCGTCACTGCCGGATAATCAGGGGCATGAGATTGCCGCGCGTCAGCAAAAAGGGTTCGGCGCGATGTTGAGTTTTGAACTGAATGGCGACGAGCAAACATTGCGTCGCTTCCTGAGCGGGTTGTCATTGTTTACGTTGGCGGAATCATTAGGGGGCGTTGAAAGTCTGATCTCCCACGCCGCGACCATGACACACGCGGGTATGGCGCCAGAAGCGCGTGCTGCTGCCGGAATTTCTGAAACGCTACTGCGTATCTCCACCGGTATTGAAGATGGCGAAGATTTAATTGCCGACCTGGAAAATGGCTTCCGGGCTGCAAACAAGGGGTAAACATGAGTGTGATTGCGCAGGCAGGGGCGAAGGGTCGTCAACTGCACAAATTTGGTGGTAGTAGTCTGGCAGACGTGAAATGTTATTTGCGTGTCGCAGGTATTATGGCGGAGTACTCGCAGCCTGACGACATGATGGTTGTTTCCGCCGCGGGCAGTACCACTAACCAGTTGATTAGCTGGCTTAAGTTAAGCCAGACCGATCGTCTTTCTGCGCATCAGGTTCAGCAGGCGTTACGCCGTTATCAAAGTGAGCTGATTAGTGGCCTGTTACCACCAGATGTGGCTGATGGGCTGATCGGTGCGTTTATTCACGATCTGGAGCGTCTGGCCGGATTGCTCGACAGCGGTGTGAATGAAGCCGTCTATGCCGAAGTGGTGGGGCATGGTGAAGTGTGGTCGGCGCGTTTGATGTCTGCTGTCCTTAACCAGCAGGGACTGGAGTCTGCCTGGCTGGATGCGCGTGAGTTTTTACGTGCTGAACGCGGTGCCCAGCCGCAGGTGGATGAAGGTCTGTCATATCCGTTGCTGCAACAACTGCTGGCTCAACATCCAGGCAAGCGCCTGGTGGTTACCGGGTTTATCAGCCGTAGCAATGCGGGTGAAACGGTGCTGCTGGGGCGTAACGGCTCTGACTATTCAGCTACGCAGGTGGGTGCGCTGGCAGGCGTTTCCCGCGTGACTATCTGGAGCGATGTCGCCGGGGTTTATAGTGCGGACCCGCGTAAAGTCAAAGATGCCTGCCTGCTGCCGCTGCTGCGTCTTGATGAAGCCAGCGAGCTGGCGCGTCTTGCGGCTCCGGTTTTGCACGCCCGCACCTTACAGCCGGTTTCGGGTAGCGATATCGACCTCCA
Source organism: Citrobacter sp. Awk 2 (assembly GCF_028069815.1). Classification (NCBI taxonomy): domain Bacteria; kingdom Pseudomonadati; phylum Pseudomonadota; class Gammaproteobacteria; order Enterobacterales; family Enterobacteriaceae; genus Citrobacter; species Citrobacter sp. Awk 2. The sequence continues at coordinate 27,491 of NZ_JANEWL010000033.1, read as the reverse complement.
GCTGCGCTGCAGTTACACGCCGGATCAGGGGTCAACGCGGATTGAGCGTGTACTGGCTTCTGGTACCGGGGCGCGCATTGTGACCAGCCATGACGACGTCTGTCTGATTGAGTTTCAGGTTCCCACTGGCCAGGACTTTAAGCTGGCTTACAAAGATATCGACCAGATTTTAAAACGCACGCAGGTGCGTCCGCTGGCGGTTGGCGTGCATCCGGACCGTCAGCTGCTGCAATTTTGCTATACCTCTGAAGTGGCTGATGGCGCACTGAAAATTCTTGATGAAGCCGGTTTGCCGGGCGAGCTGCGTCTGCGCCAGGGGCTGGCGCTGGTGGCGATGGTTGGGGCTGGCGTAACGCGCAATCCACTGCATTGCCACCGTTTCTGGCAGCAGTTAAAAGGCCAGCCAGTCGAGTTTACCTGGCAGTCGGAAGAGGGGATCAGTCTGGTTGCGGTACTGCGTACCGGCCCGACCGAAAGCCTGATTCAGGGCCTGCATCAGTCTATTTTCCGTGCAGAAAAACGTATTGGTCTGGTGCTATTCGGTAAAGGGAATATTGGTTCACGCTGGCTGGAACTGTTCGCCCGCGAACAAACAACGCTTTCCGCACGTACCGGGTTTGAATTCGTGCTGGCAGGCGTGGTGGATAGCCGCCGTAGCCTGCTGAACTATGAAGGACTGGATGCCAGCCGTGCTCTGGCCTTCTTCGACGACGAAGCGGTAGAGCAGGATGAAGAGGCGCTATTCCTGTGGATGCGCGCCCACCCGTATGATGATTTAGTGGTGCTGGATGTGACGGCCAGTGAACAATTGGCCGATCAGTATCTGGACTTCGCCAGCCATGGTTTCCATGTCATTAGCGCCAATAAACTGGCGGGGGCGAGTACCAGTGATAAGTATCGCCAAATTCATGATGCGTTCGAAAAAACCGGCCGCCACTGGCTGTATAACGCCACCGTGGGGGCAGGTTTGCCGATCAACCATACTGTGCGCGATCTGATTGATAGCGGTGATACGATTTTGTCGATCAGCGGGATCTTCTCCGGCACGTTATCCTGGCTGTTTCTGCAATTTGATGGCACGGTCCCATTCACCGATCTGGTGGATCAAGCCTGGCAGCAAGGGCTAACTGAACCGGACCCGCGCGTCGATCTTTCTGGCAAAGATGTTATGCGTAAGCTGGTGATCCTGGCGCGTGAAGCAGGTTACGATATTGAGCCGGACCAGGTTCGCGTTGAGTCACTGGTACCTGCACACTGTGAAGAAGGCTCCATTGACCATTTCTTTGAAAATGGTGATGAGTTGAACGAACAGATGGTGCAACGCCTGGAAGCTGCGCGTGAAATGGGGCTGGTGTTGCGCTACGTGGCGCGTTTTGACGCCAATGGTAAAGCGCGTGTGGGTGTTGAAGCGGTCCGTGCTGAACACCCGCTGGCAGCGCTGTTGCCGTGCGATAACGTGTTCGCCATTGAAAGCCGTTGGTATCGTGATAATCCGTTGGTGATCCGCGGGCCGGGCGCAGGTCGTGATGTGACCGCCGGTGCTATTCAGTCAGACATCAATCGCCTGGCACAACTGCTGTAGTTTTTGTTGCCGGATGTTCCGGCCTACGGTTCGTGCGTAACGTAGGCCGGATAAGATGCGTTAGCGTCGCATCCGGCAGTGTTATTGAGAGGCAAACACCTCTTTCGCGGCGAACAAGCCGTTGAGTGCCGCGGGGAAGCCTGCATACACGGCCATTTGCATAATCACTTCAATGATCTCATCCTGCGTTAAGCCCACGTGTAATGCCGCGCCAATATGCACCTTCAATTGCGGGGCGGCATTGCCCAGCGCCGTTAACGCCGCGACGGTAGCAATCTCTCTACTGCGTAAATCCAATCCCGGTCTTGAATAGATGTCGCCAAAAGGAAATTCAATCAGGTAGCGGGCGAAGTCTGGCGCAATATCTTGCAGACTTTCGACGACCGCATCGCCCCCTTTACCATCCACTTTTTGCAGCATCAACTGACCGGTAATAAAGCGTTCTGAATTCATTATCTCTTCCTCGTGAGTGCGGTGTATGCCATGAGGATAGAGCGGGCAGAATGATTGGGATAATACCGTTTCCGTGATACTTTTTTGGTATGACAATATCGCCCCTGCACTCTCTGGATATCCGTCTGCTGCGCTACTTCACCGTGGTGGCCGAAGAGAACAACATGAGCCGTGCGGCGCAACGTCTTTTTATGTCGCAGCCGCCGCTAAGCCGTCATATTCGCCAGCTTGAAGAACGCCTGGGGGTGACGCTTTTTGTCCGCCATACCCGTGGGCTGACGTTGACGGAGGAGGGTCAGCACGTATTAGAAATGGTGCGTCCACTGCTGGCGCTACAGGACAAGACCTATCTTGCATTGAGCCAGCTAGCGCAGATGGAGGTGCAACCTCTGCGTTTAGGATTAAGCACGGCGTTTGAACAGGGTGTTTTTGTGGCGCTTGAATCAACGCTAAATGCTCGTGTAAAAATGCTGCGTGTCACGCGTCACGGCTCACCTGAACTTGTTCGTCAGGTAAGGCGAGGCAAACTGGATGCGGCGCTGGTAGCCTTGCCTATTGAGGCATCTGGGCTTACCGTCACCCCTTTAGCCTGGCAAGAGCCGATAATTGCTGCATTACCCTCCTTTTGGTCAGAGGCTTGTACGGCCTCTCTTTCCTTATCGGCACTCAACCACCGACCGTTGTTCTGGTTCCAGCGGGAACGTAACCCGGCTTTCTTTGACTATACCCGGCAGATTTTCCATCGTGCTGGTTTCTCTCCTTACTGTCTTGAAGAACCCCTGGAGCATGATGTGCTGCTTGCACGGATTGCCCAGGGCGATGGTCTAAGTTTGCTCCCGGCTTCATTTGCCGCTATCCAGCGCCAGGGTGTGGTATTCCATCCACTGAGCAATGCTGAGCTGTGTATCCGTGCCGGGTTAGTGATGTTGCCTGAGAATGAGAGCCGGTTGCAGTGGTTGCAAGAACTCATGATGCAATCCCTCACCATTTCAAGCTGATGTGAATTTTTTTCACGTTGGCTGAGTATTCCTCACCTTTATCGATGATTTTTGTGTTGACGGCAGCACGCTTTTCCGTCATTTTTACATCTAGACGTCTAAACGTATAGCAGTTCACAACACAACATATAACGACATAAGATTGATGAGGTAAGGTATGAGCTTTTTTCACGCCAACCAGCGGGAAGCCCTGAATCAGAGCCTGGCAGAAGTGCAGGGTCAGATTAACGTTTCGTTTGAGTTTTTCCCGCCGCGCACCAGTGAAATGGAGCAAACCCTGTGGAACTCCATCGATCGCCTGAGCAGCCTGAAACCGAAGTTTGTATCCGTGACTTACGGGGCAAATTCGGGTGAACGCGACCGTACGCACAGCATTATTAAAGGGATTAAGGATCGCACGGGCCTCGAAGCGGCTCCGCACCTGACCTGTATTGATGCCACTCGCGATGAACTGCGCACCATTGCTCAGGATTACTGGAATAACGGTATTCGTCATATTGTTGCCCTGCGTGGCGACCTGCCTCCGGGTGGCGGTAAACCAGATATGTATGCTGCCGATCTGGTGAGCCTGCTGAAAGACGTCGCAGATTTTGATATCTCTGTTGCCGCTTATCCGGAAGTTCATCCGGAAGCGAAGAGTGCCCAGGCAGACCTGCTTAACCTGAAACGTAAGGTTGATGCCGGCGCAAATCGGGCGATCACCCAGTTCTTCTTTGATGTGGAAAGCTACCTGCGTTTTCGCGACCGTTGCGTATCAGCAGGCATCGATGTGGAAATTATTCCGGGTATCCTGCCGGTCTCTAACTTTAAGCAGGCGAAGAAATTTGCCGATATGACCAATGTTCGTATCCCTTCCTGGATGTCGACAATGTTTGATGGTCTGGATGATGATGCCGAAACCCGCAAGCTGGTAGGGGCGAATATCGCCATGGACATGGTGAAGATCCTCAGTCGCGAAGGGGTGAAAGATTTTCACTTCTATACGCTCAACCGCGCTGAGATGAGCTACGCTATTTGTCACACACTGGGTGTAAGACCGAATTAAACAGATGCCCCAGCCCTCTACGGAGGGCTTTTTATTGATCATTTTGATCTACATCTCTGTAACTTAAAATATAAAAGGAATTAGCTATCGAATCTGTGGGTTATTTCGACTATATCTTATCTCTGGTGGTGTATATCGTAGTCAGAACACTGTAAAGGGAGCATATAGATGAGCATGTCCGACGATAGCCATAACGCATCAACTGCCGGTAAGTGTCCTTTTCATCAGGGCGGTCACGATCAGAGCGCGGGAGCAGGAACGAACAACCGCGACTGGTGGCCTAATCAACTCCGTGTAGATTTGCTGAACCAACATTCCAACCGTTCGAACCCACTGGGCGAGGACTTCAACTACCGCAAAGAATTTAGCAAACTCGACTATTCTGCCCTGAAAGGGGATCTCAGAGCCCTTCTGTCCGAATCTCAACCGTGGTGGCCTGCCGACTGGGGTACCTATGCCGGTTTATTCATCCGTATGGCATGGCACGGTGCAGGGACTTATCGCTCCATCGATGGACGCGGTGGCGCGGGTCGCGGACAGCAGCGTTTTGCACCACTGAACTCCTGGCCGGACAACGTTAGCCTTGATAAGGCGCGTCGTCTGCTGTGGCCAATCAAGCAAAAATATGGGCAGAAAATTTCCTGGGCCGACCTGTTTATCCTCGCGGGTAACGTGGCGCTGGAAAACTCAGGCTTCCGCACCTTCGGTTTTGGCGCAGGGCGTGAAGATGTTTGGGAACCGGATCTGGACGTAAACTGGGGTGATGAGAAAGCCTGGCTGACCCACCGTCATCCTGAAGAGCTGGCAAAAGCTCCGCTTGGCGCAACCGAGATGGGTCTTATCTATGTTAACCCGGAAGGTCCTGATCACAGTGGTGAGCCGCTTTCTGCGGCAGCGGCTATTCGTGCGACCTTCGGTAATATGGGGATGAACGACGAAGAAACTGTCGCGCTGATTGGTGGTGGTCATACGTTGGGCAAAACCCACGGTGCCGCACCAGCATCCCATGTTGGTCCTGATCCAGAATCAGCACCAATTGAAGCGCAGGGACTGGGCTGGGCCAGCAGCTACGGCAGCGGCTCGGGTGCAGATGCCATCACCTCTGGTCTGGAAGTCGTCTGGACGCAGACGCCGACCCAGTGGAGCAACTATTTCTTCGAGAACCTGTTCAAATATGAGTGGGTGCAAACGCGCAGCCCGGCAGGCGCTATTCAGTTTGAAGCGGTTGACGCACCGGAGATTATCCCCGATCCGTTTGATCCGTCGAAAAAACGCAAGCCTACAATGCTGGTCACCGACCTGACCTTGCGCTTTGATCCTGAGTTCGAGAAGATCTCTCGTCGTTTCCTTAACGATCCGCAAGCGTTCAACGAAGCCTTTGCCCGTGCGTGGTTTAAACTGACGCACCGTGATATGGGGCCGAAATCGCGCTACATCGGACCGGAAGTACCGCAAGAAGATCTGATTTGGCAGGACCCACTGCCGCATGCGTTCTTCAACCCAAGCGAAGAAGACATTCTTAACCTGAAGGCGACCATTGCAGCTTCCGGACTTTCTGTCAGTGAGTTGGTATCGGTGGCGTGGGCCTCCGCATCGACTTTCCGTGGCGGTGATAAACGTGGTGGCGCTAACGGTGCTCGCCTGGCGCTGGCACCACAACGCGGCTGGGATGTGAATGCGACTGCGGCACGTGTTCTGCCTGTGCTGGAAGGTATTTATAAATCTGCTCATACCGCCTCGTTGGCTGACATTATCGTGCTGGCCGGTGTGGTAGGTGTTGAGAAAGCGGCAAGCGCGGCGGGTGTTAACATCACTGTACCTTTTGTTCCGGGCCGCGTAGATGCGCGTCAGGACCAAACCGATATCGAGATGTTTGAGCTGCTGGAGCCTATTGCAGATGGTTTCCGTAACTATCGTGCCCGTCCTGACGTGTCGACCACCGAGTCATTACTGATCGATAAAGCGCAGCAGTTGACCCTGACGGCACCGGAAATGACCGTGCTGGTAGGCGGGATGCGCGTCCTAGGTGCCAACTTCGATGGTAGTCAGCATGGCGTCTTTACCGATCGTCCAGGCGTGCTCAGCAATGACTTCTTTGTCAACCTGCTGGATATGCGTAACGAATGGAAAGCGACTGACGAATCGAAAGAGGTCTTTGAAGGTCGTGACCGTCTGAACGGTGAAGTGAAATACACCGCAACCCGCGCCGACCTGGTGTTTGGCTCTAACTCGGTACTGCGTGCGCTGGCAGAAGTTTATGCCTGCAGCGATGCCCACGAGAAGTTCGTGAAGGACTTTGTCGCGGCATGGGTGAAAGTGATGAACCTGGACCGTTTCGATCTGCTGTAATCGAAAATGCCGGATAAGCTTTGCGTTTATCCGGCCTGCCAGACAGAAAAATCCCCGCCATTGCGGGGATTTTTTATGGTGTGCTTATTCCCACTCTTGCAGATACCGCTGGCCATACTGATCGGCCACCAGCAGCGCAGCGTAAACCTGATCTGGTGTGGCACCGCCCGGCATGTTATGGATAGTCTCGCCTTCGGCACAAGCTGCTTCTGCCACAATGCGCATCTTCGCGGGAACATCCTGTTTGATGTCCAGTTGTGCCAGCGTAATAGGCAGACCAACGGAATGGCACAGTGCAGCCACGGTTTCGATTTCGTCTACCGGCGCGTTTTCCAGCACCAGTTGCGTCAATGTACCGAAAGCCACCTTCTCACCGTGGTAGTAGTGATGTGCATCCGGGATTGCCGTCAGACCGTTATGGATCGCGTGTGCAGCGGCCAGGCCACCACTTTCAAAACCCACGCCGCTCAGATAGGTATTGGCTTCAATGACGCGCTCCAGCGCAGGCGTTACCACATGTAGCTCGGCGGCCAGCATCGCTTTTTCGCCTTCTTCAATCAGCGTATTGAAGCATAGCTCCGCCAGTGCCAGCGCGGCCTGAGTGCATTGACCTCCCGCCATGGTCGTTGCGCCGCTACGTGAGCAGGCGCGTGCTTCAAACCAGGTTGCCAGCGCATCGCCGATACCTGCTGCCAGCAGCCGCGCAGGCGCACCCGCGACAATTTTGGTATCAACAATGACCCTGTCCGGGTTGTTTGGCAGCAGCAAATAGCGATCGAATTCACCGGCATCGGTGTAAATGACGGACAGCGCACTACATGGCGCATCGGTAGAGGCGATGGTTGGCGCAATGGCAACCGGTACACCCATAAAGTGCGCCAGCGCTTTGGCGGTATCCAGCGTTTTACCCCCGCCGATACCGAGCACTGCACCGCATTGCGCTTTTTCTGCCACGCCACGCAGGCGGTCGATTTCGTTTTGTGAACATTCACCACCAAATGGTGCAATCTCGAGTGCCAGACCGGCGTCATGGAAGCTTTTTTCCAGTGCGTCCTGGGCAAATCCTAAGACAAACTTGTCCCCAACGACCAGCCAGCGCTCTGCCAGTGGTTTGAGATAGCTGCCAAGACGGGTAATAACATCAGCGCCCTGGATGTACTTACCAGGTGATTGAATAATGCGATCCATACTTTATTTCCCTCACAGGTTGATGTGACCAAATGCGTTGTTCCAGTCCTGCTCAAACTTCTCTATAGCTGACTCTACCGCAGGGGTATTGAGCATTTGTTGCGCTACGTCTAATGGCAGGGTGATTGCGGCACATCCTGCCAGTAAGCAATCCAGCGCCTGGCGCGGTGTCTTAAAACTGGCTGCCAACACCATGCTGTTTGGCGCATGTATCTCCAGAAGCGTTTGCAGCTCCTGCACCGTGCGGATACCGTCACCACCCTGAGCATCAATGCGGTTAACGTATGGTGCGATATATTTTGCCCCAGCCAGTGCGGCCAGCAGACCCTGAGAAGCACTGTAAACGGCGGTTCCCAGCGTGGTGATACCCTCTTTTTTTAGCATTTTGATGGCAGCCAGGCCTTCAGCCGTGACGGGAATCTTCACCACCAGACCGGGGACGGCGTTGCTCAGGCGTCTGGCTTCTTCCACCATGCCTTGTGCATCCCGGCTCATGGTTTGGGCAAACAAAATGCCCTCTTCGCCGATGGCGTTTTGCAGACGTGGTAGTACATCCCAGATGGATTCTTTGCTGGCCGCGACAATACTGGGGTTGGTTGTGACCCCGGCGATGGGGAAGATGCGAGCCAGACGTTCAACTTCCGCGACGTTAGCGGTATCCAGGTACAGTTCCATATAAAACACCCTCTTAATTTCTCGTTAGCAGCCCGTTACCGGGATACTTTGCTGTGCTCAGGATAAGAGTGTTTCGGCATGCTGCGCTATCTGACAAATCTGTCAAAAGCTGGACAAATGTAATGTGTCGGTGAAAGTGGGAGATACTTCACATGTTCTTGGTTGGTCAGTTTATGCTGATGGCTGGGGATACGAGTTTCTTTTTAATATTACAAAAATCCAGTAAATATGTTTTTTGTCCTCTGTGGGTTTTGTCGCGACTTCACCTTAATGTGGGGACGTCTCTTTTTCCGTTAACTGGCTGTGATATTGCCGACGATACTCAGACGGTGAGCGTTCGGTATTTTTGCGAAACAGGCGACAGAAGTAGTTGCTGTCGACGAACCCGCAGGCGTGTGCAACTTCTTTAATTTTCAGATCGTAGCCCTTCAATAGCGTTTTCGCTTGTTCAAGTCGGGTGTGGTTAAGATATTCGTTAAAACCAATGGCTCCGGTTTTCTGAAACAGATGCGAAAGATAATTCGGTGAGATGTAAAAGGCCTGGGCGACGGATTTGCGGGTCAACGGAGAGGCGTAGCGTTCGTCAATGTAGTCGCGAATGGCGTCGAAAAGTGCCTGGCTACGCGATGCTGTCTGGATTTGGCTACCGAGCAGGTCACGGCAATGGCTGAACAGGCTGGCAATAATTAATTTCGCGGTTTGCTGCTCCTGGGGCTGCATTTGTATTTCATTGAGCGCCTGTAGCAGGAAGGAGCCGATACGCGGCCCGCGGCGTGCCACATGTTGATTGGCGAGATGTTGGAACTGGCGGCCATCCCATTGCATAACGCTAAAGATTAACTGCTGCTTAGCGAACAGAATCGTCAGCATAGTGACGGGCGTTTGCCATTGCGGAAGATTCCAGCCTCCTGCGGGGACGTACAGAACGTCCCCGGGAACAAGTATGTTCCCGATACCCGTATCCGAAAGTTGCCCCTCCAGCACGATTTCCAGTCGTGGAAAATCTACCTTATACGCCAGTTCTGGCGTTACGGCATTACTGCTGGCGAAGTAAACCTGGTGCAGCGGTAAGGGGCCGTTAATCAGGCGGGAAAGTAGGTGGCTGATGTTGTGATACATGTGAATCCCTGACAGATCGTGGACAGGGAAACAGTAACCGTCATCATAAAAAAAGGCCACTCTTAAAGAGTGGCCTGAGAGAGCGTTACTGATTCCCGATTTGATCGCCGTAAGGCAGGGAGTCGTAATCGATCAGGGCGTTTTTCTTGTACGGATTACCAATCCAGCGGGTCGTCTCTTTGAACTCCGGGCTGGTAATAGAACGGGTCGGATCGAAACCATCGTACGTAAAGCCTGCCAAATCTGACCAGGTATGGATAAGTTCAGAGCTGCTGTACTTACGATTAACGTCCTGTGAGAAGTCGCGTGGGTGCGCAGCCTGCCATTTTTCAGACGTCCACAGCAGGAACGGTACCGTATACATATGGCGCGTTGGGCTATCTTCATTACGGCCCTGCGTTTTATGTGGCGGCGTGTCATACACTTCTTCACCATGGTCAGAGAAGTAGAGCAGGAAGCCGTTCGGATCAGTTGCTTTGTAGTCTTTGATCAGGCTGGCAATGATATGGTCGTTATAGACGTTGGCATTGTCATAATCGTTATATGACTCCAGTTCATCACTGCTCAGACCTGCAGGTACGTTCTCGGTATTACCGTCAAACTTACCCTGGCCTTCCGGGTAGCGGAATTTGTATTTAATGTGCGTACCCAGCAAGTGAACGATGATGAACTTTTTCGGTGCCGGGTCGGCCATGACTTCTTTAAACGGTCCCAGCACGTTGCTGTCGTATTCACGCGCACTTTGGGTACGCTGCTGGTTCATATAGAACTGCTTGTCTGTCTGCCGGGAAAATACGGTCAGCATGGTGTTACGGGCGGTCATTGTTTGCTGGTTGGTTATCCAGAACGTTTTATAACCCGCCTGTTTCATCATATTCATCAACGACGGCTGCGTCAGATATAAATCCGGGTTCTTCTCGTTTGCGAAGGTCAGCGCCTGTTGCAGGATTTCAATCGTGTAAGGACGTGAGGTCACGACATTATTGAACACGGTGAAGTTTGGATCGGATTTATGCAGCGCATCCAGTTCCGGCGTGGTTTCACGTGGGTAGCCGTACAGGCTCATGCGGCCACGTTGAGTTGACTCGCCAATCACCAGCACCAGCGTACGCGGCGCATCACCAGAATTGTCTTTAAAGTTAGCCAGTGGTGGCAATGCGTTGTTCTCATTCAGCAGGCTATTTAATGCGGTCAATTGTTGACGGTATTGATAATAACCAGAGATGAACTGCCATGGCGCGGCAGGCTCCATGCGCGATGCAAGGCCGCCCAGCGTTTTCTCAAAAGGCTTATGCTTGATAAACGTATTGACGGTCATTGGGTGCAGAATTAAACCGTACAACAGCGCAAATGACACCAGATAACGCCATGGCGACGGAATATGGACCGGGCGTAAACGCGTCCACAGCAGGATTGCGGTTGCTGTATAGGCCAGTGCGATAAGTACGATCTTGAGACTGAAATATTGGCTCAGATATTCGCGGGCTTCGTTGGCGTTGGTTTCAAACATAACGAACAGAACGCTTTGTGAGAATTCTTGTCCGTAAATAACGTAATAACTCAGCGCGGCCAATGAAGCCGCCCAGAGTGCCACACCAATAACGGCGGCGATAATGCGAATACGGTTCGGGAATAAGAATACCGGAATCAACCACAATGAGCTGAACAGTATTGAGTCGCGTAATCCGTTAGTTCCGCTATAGCCCGTAAAATAAATAATGGCCTGGAGTAAGGTAGAGAAGAACCAAAAATAGAGGAGTGCCCAACCCAGGGCTTTCCAGCTAAATTTGGGTTTAGACTGGAGTTGTAAGGATTGCATAGTGTGAGCCTGTCTTTAATCGTAGCGCCAACGTTAGCGGCTAAACCTTAAGAGGATCTGAAGCAATGCGAGTCGAATATCGCGTTTTGCTAACAAATATCCATTGGATGTATAAAATGCAGACAGGAATATATTAAAAATGAGGTGGTTATGACAGCAGTATTTTATGTCACCCTCGCACAATAGCACGAGGGTGACAGGCATAAAAATTAGCCGGTGTTACGCATACCGGCAGCAACGCCAGCAATTGTCACCATTAGCGCCTGTTCGACGCGTGGGTCTGGTGCATGGCCTTGCTCTTCTGCCAGGCGCGAACGATATAATAATTCGGCCTGTAAGACGTTCAGTGGGTCAGTATAAATATTCCTTAACTGAATAGACTCGGCAATCCACGGTAGATCGGCCATCAAATGCGAGTCATTGGCGATTGCCAACACCACATTGATATCGGCTTCCAGACGCTGACGCAGTTCTTCACCCAATGGCCAAAGCTCTTTTTTGACCAGGCGCTGATCGTAGTACTCCGCCAGCCACAGGTCAGCTTTTGAGAACACCATCTCCAGCATGCCAAGACGCGTGGAGAAGAATGGCCAGTCACGACACATTGCTTCAAGCTCGCTTTGCTTACCGTCTTCAACTACTTTTTGCAGCGCAGTACCTGCACCCAGCCAGGCCGGAAGCATCAGGCGGTTCTGTGTCCAGGCGAAGATCCACGGAATAGCACGCAGAGACTCTACACCCCCGGTCGGGCGACGTTTTGCCGGACGTGAGCCGAGCGGTAACTTGCCCAGTTCCTGCTCTGGTGTTGCGGAACGGAAGTAAGGTACAAAGTCTTTATTTTCACGAACATACCCACGATAGAGATCGCAGGAGATATCTGAAAGCTCATCCATGATATGACGCCAGCCATCTTTTGGTTCCGGCGGCGGTAACAGGTTAGCTTCCAGAATCGCGGCAGTGTACAGCGACAGGCTACTGATGGTGACTTCCGGTAGGCCGTATTTGAAGCGGATCATCTCGCCTTGTTCTGTCACGCGCAGGCCGCCTTTAAGGCTACCTGGTGGTTGAGAGAGCAGTGCCGCGTGGGCAGGCGCGCCACCACGACCAATAGAGCCGCCGCGACCGTGGAACAGCGTCAGTTCAATACCGGCTTTTTCGCAGGTTTTGATCAGCGCGTCCTGTGCCTGATATTGTGCCCAGGAAGCGGCCATCACGCCGGCGTCTTTTGCAGAGTCAGAATAGCCAATCATGACCATCTGTTTGCCCTGAATAAAGCCGCGATACCAGTCGATATTCAGTAGCTGGCTCATAACATCATCGGCGTTGTTCAGGTCGTCCAGCGTCTCAAACAGCGGTGCGACCGGCATAGCAAAACCAATGCCGGCTTCCTTCAGCAGCAAATGCACGGCCAGTACGTCAGACGGTGTTTTCGCCATTGAGATTACATAGGCAGCAATGGAGCCATAAGGCGCTTCGGCAATCACCCGGCAGGTATCGAGCACTTCACGGGTATCGTTGCTGGGTTCCCAATTACGTGGCAGAAGCGGGCGCTTGGAGTTCAGTTCACGGATCAAGAAGGCTTGTTTATCCGCTTCTGACCAGTTTTCGTAGTCACCAATGCCCAGATACCGGGTCAATTCGCCCAGTGCCTCGGTATGACGAGTGCTTTCCTGACGAATATCAATGCGTACCAGCGGTACGCCGAAACATTTCACGCGCCTAAGGGTGTCGAGCAACTCACCATTGGCGATGATACCCATACCACAGGCCTGCAGAGACTGGTAACACGCGTACAGCGGCTCCCAAAGCTGTTCGTTTTGGGTTAGCAGGCCAGCAGGTTTTGGCAGTTTTTCGCCTTTCAGACGCGCTTCCAGCCAGGCCTGAGTTGCCATCAGACGCGAACGCAGCATTTTCATCAGATAGCGGTAAGGTTCTGCCGCACCTTCTTCACCGACCAGCGCCATCAGTTCCGGCGTGGCTTCAACCATCGACAGCTCGGAAATCAGGAACTGGATGTCCTTCAGGAACAGATCAGTGGCTTTCCAGCGGCTAAGCAGCAGCACATGGCGGGTGATATCTGCGGTGACATTCGGGTTACCATCACGGTCGCCGCCCATCCAGGAGGTAAAACGTACCGGAACAAAATCAACAGGTAGCTTATAGCCCAGATGTTCTTCCAACTGTTCATTTAGCTCGCGCAGGTAGTTAGGTACGCCTTCCCACAGGCTGTTTTCAACCACTGCGAAGCCCCATTTGGCTTCATCAACCGGGCTTGGTCGTAGTTTACGGATTTCATCCGTATGCCAGGACTGAGCAATCAACTGGCGCAGACGACGCATCAGCTGATTGCGTTCGTAATCAACGATATCTTTGTTATCAAGCTGTTTGAGGCATGCGTTTACTTCACCCATTTTATGAATCAAGGTGCGGCGGGTGATTTCGGTTGGGTGTGCGGTCAGTACCAGCTCCAGAGACAGCGATTCCACGGCGTTCTTGATGGTGGCTTCATCGAGGTTGGGCTGGTCTTTCAGTTTACGCAAAGTACGAGCAATCACTTCCGGGTTGCTGGCAGCTTCGCCTTTTGGCGAAATACTGTGGTACTGCTCGGCGGTATTGGCCAGATTCAGGAACTGGCTAAATGCGCGGGCAACGGGCAGCAGCTCGTCGTTAGACAGATTTTGCAGTGTGGTGAGCAGTTCCTGGCGATTAACTTCATTGCCAGCGCGAGATGATTTGGACAGCTTACGGATTGTTTCTACGCGATCAAGAATGTTCTCTCCCAGCGCATCCTTGATGGTCTCTCCCAGCACTTTGCCGAGCATACTGACATTACTACGCAACGCGGAATATTGTTCGTTCATATTAACCCAGACACCCCATCTTTAATTTATGTGTCCTGTATCCTTCGCGCCACAGCGGTGTTGGCTGCGCTCGAAATCTCTCGGACTTAATTTTTTCGCCGTCTTTTATAAAGCCACGTAAAACTCGTGACGTCAATTGCTGCGAAATCGCTTCAGCAAACCAATAAATCGCGGCAATTTATTAAAGTTAATTCACATCGTGCCAAATAAGAAAAGCTTATGAACATGTGACATAGAGATGCCGGATGGCGCTGCGCTTATCCGGCCTACAAGACGGGGTAGGCCCGGTAAGCGTAGCGCCACCGGGCAAGTTTCATTAGTGCCAGCAGAAATGGTGCACAACCTGGGTGATTAATTCGCGGGTTGGCTTAATAAAGCGTGTTTCCAGATATTCATCCGGCTGATGTGCCTGATTAATAGAACCGGGACCCAATACCAGCGTCGGACACAGCGTCTGGATAAATGGCGCTTCGGTGCAGTAGTTCACCACTTCAGTCTGTGCGCCCAGCAGTTTCTCAACCACCTCGACCAGTTGATGGTCCGGCGGACACTCATAGCCAGGAATGGGCGGATGCAATTCCGATACCGTCAGGCGACCCGGCCAACGCTCACTGACCGGGGCCAGCGCATCGTTAAGTAGCCCATTTAGATCGTTAAGCGTCATACCGGGTAGTGGACGAATATCCATATGCAGTTCGCAGCAGGCGCAGATACGGTTAGCGGCATCGCCGCCATGAATATGGCCCAGATTTAACGTGGGGTACGGCACGGTAAAAGCGTTATGGTGATAGCGTTCTTTCAGGCCATCGCGCAGCTTCATGATATGGCCGATAGCATCATGCATCAGTTCAATCGCATTCACGCCGCGTGCCGGATCGCTTGAGTGACCCGACTGACCCAAAATTCGAATGGCGTTAGAGATATGACCTTTGTGCGCGCGAACGGGCTGCAGAGATGTCGGTTCGCCAATGATTGCGCAGTCCGGGCGGAGCGAAGTCGTTTCAGAAAAGTAACGAGCGCCGGCCATGCTGGTCTCTTCATCAGCGGTGGCCAGAATGTAGAGCGGCTTTTTCAGTTTTGTGACATCCACACCGCGCAGTGCATCGAGAATAAAGGCGAAAAAGCCTTTCATATCCGCGGTGCCCAGACCGTAGAGCTTATTGTCGTGCTCGGTGAGGGTGAAGGGATCGCGCGTCCAACGCCCATCGTCAAAAGGTACGGTATCGGTATGGCCTGCCAACAACAGACCGCCGGCACCGTGCCCGACACTCGCCAGCATGTTGAATTTATTGCGCGTACCAGGAACAGGCTGAACCTCAACATTGAAACCTAAATCTTTGAACCAGTCCGCCAGCAGAGTGATTAAACCTGCATTGCTTTGATCGAGCGCTTCTTCGGTTGCGCTAATCGACGGTGTGGCAATCAGAGCGCGGTAAATCTCGATAAATGGCGGTAAATTGTTTTTCATTGTTGACACACCTCGGGTCATGATAGTATCAATATTCATGCAGTATTTGTGAATAAAAATACAATAACATTGAGCGTAATAAAACCCACCAAGTGTAAGGTGAGGTGATAAAGGCTTATACCTGGCAACCGAATCTAAGAAGGTGAACAGCTCCGATGTTGAATACGCTGATTGTGGGCGCGAGTGGCTACGCTGGCGCAGAGCTTGTGACCTATGTAAATCGCCATCCTGATATGACCATAACCGCTTTGACCGTCTCAGCGCAAAGCAATGATGCAGGAAAATTAATCTCCGATTTACATCCGCAGCTAAAAGGCATTGTCGATTTGCCGTTACAGCCAATGTCCGATATCAGCGAGTTTAGCGCAGGGGTGGACGTTGTGTTCCTCGCGACGGCTCATGAGGTCAGTCATGATCTGGCTCCGCAGTTTCTGCGTGCCGGTTGTGTGGTGTTTGACCTCTCGGGTGCGTTTCGCGTAAACGACGGCGCATTCTATGAGAAATACTATGGCTTTACCCATCAGCATCCTGAACTGCTGGAACAGGCGGTATACGGTCTGGCTGAGTGGAGCGTAGACAGACTGAAAGACGCGAATTTGATTGCTGTTCCGGGTTGTTACCCGACGGCGGCACAATTGTCGCTGAAACCACTTATTGATGCCGGGCTACTGGACCTTACTCAGTGGCCGGTGATTAACGCCACCAGTGGGGTGAGCGGTGCGGGCCGTAAGGCCGCTATTTCGAACAGCTTTTGTGAAGTGAGCCTGCAACCGTATGGCGTGTTTACTCATCGCCATCAGCCGGAAATCGCTACTCACCTGGGTACGGAGGTGATCTTCACTCCACATCTGGGTAATTTCCCGCGTGGGATCCTGGAAACTATTACCTGCCGTCTGAATTCGGGTGTCACTCAGGCTCAGGTCGCGCAGACGCTGCAACAGGCATACAGCGATAAACCGTTGGTGCGTCTGTATGAAAAAGGCGTTCCGGCACTGAAAAATGTGGTTGGCTTACCGTTCTGTGATATCGGATTTGCTGTGCAGGGCGAACATCTGATTGTGGTAGCGACTGAAGATAACTTATTGAAGGGCGCGGCGGCACAGGCCATGCAGTGCGCAAATATCCGTTTCGGCTTTGCTGAGACACAGTCTCTTATTTAAGGGTGCAATGATGAATCCATTAATTATCAAGCTGGGCGGCGTTTTACTGGATAGTGAAGAGGCGCTGGAGCGTCTGTTTACCGCGCTGGTAAATTATCGCGAGTCGCATCAGCGTCCGCTGGTCATTGTGCACGGTGGTGGCTGTGTCGTCGACGAGCTGATGAAACAACTTAATCTGCCGGTGAAAAAGAAAAATGGCCTGCGTGTTACACCAGCCGATCAAATCGACATCATCACCGGGGCGCTGGCGGGGACCGCGAATAAAACCTTACTGGCCTGGGCGAAAAAACACCAAATTGCCTCTGTGGGTCTGTATCTTGGCGATGGCGACAGTGTAAAAGTGACGCCACTCGATAAAGAGTTAGGTCACGTTGGACTGGCGCAGCCGGGTTCGCCTAAGCTGATTAACACGCTGCTGGAAGGGGGCTTTCTGCCGGTAGTGAGTTCCATTGGCGTTACTGAGGATGGGCTGTTGATGAACGTCAATGCCGATCAGGCGGCGACGGCGCTGGCGGCAACGCTGGGTGCTGATCTGATCCTGCTCTCCGATGTGAGCGGTATTCTGGATGGTAAAGGCCAGCGTATTGCCGAAATGACCGCGACGAAAGCGGAACAGTTGATTGAGCAGGGCATTATTACCGATGGCATGATCGTGAAGGTCAACGCGGCACTGGATGCTGCGCGTACGCTGGGCCGCCCGGTAGATATCGCTTCCTGGCGTCATGCTGAGCAACTCCCGGCGCTGTTTAACGGCACGCCGATTGGTACGCGTATTCTGGCTTAACTATTAATGTGCCGGATGGCGGCTTCGCCTTATCCGGCCTACATGGGTTTTGTAGGCCCGGTAAGCGCAGCGCCACCGGGCAAAAATATCATATTAAGGAAATTCGTTATGGCACTTTGGGGTGGGCGTTTTACACAGGCAGCAGATCAGCGGTTCAAACAGTTCAACGACTCGTTGCGTTTTGACTACCGCCTGGCAGAGCAGGATATTGTCGGCTCTGTGGCCTGGTCCAAAGCGCTGGTAACCGTCGGCGTACTGACTGCGGATGAACAACTACAGCTGGAAGACGCGCTGAATAATCTGCTGGAAGAGGTACGCCTGGACCCGCAGCAGATCCTGCAAAGTGATGCGGAAGATATTCACAGCTGGGTGGAAGGCAAGCTGATTGATAAAGTCGGGCAGTTAGGTAAAAAACTGCACACCGGGCGTAGCCGTAATGACCAGGTCGCAACTGACCTTAAACTGTGGTGCAAAGACACGGTCATGGAACTGTTGTCTGCGAATCGTCAGTTACAAAGCGCGTTAGTCGATACCGCGCAAAATAACCAGGACGCGGTTATGCCGGGTTACACGCACTTGCAGCGTGCACAGCCGGTGACGTTTGCGCACTGGTGTCTGGCATATGTCGAAATGCTGGCGCGTGATGAGAGCCGTCTGCAGGATGCGCTTAAGCGTCTGGACGTTAGCCCGTTAGGCTGTGGTGCACTGGCGGGTACCGCCTACGAAATCGATCGTGAGCAACTGGCTGGCTGGTTGGGTTTTTCCTCGGCAACCCGCAACAGCCTGGACAGCGTTTCTGATCGTGACCATGTCCTGGAGTTGCTCTCTGATGCCTCTATCGGCATGGTGCATCTGTCGCGCTTTGCTGAAGATCTGATTTTCTTTAACACTGGCGAAGCAGGCTTTGTTGAATTATCCGATCGTGTAACCTCAGGTTCATCCCTGATGCCACAGAAGAAAAACCCGGATGCATTAGAGCTGATCCGTGGCAAATGTGGCCGCGTACAAGGTGCGCTGACCGGTATGATGATGACACTGAAAGGTCTGCCGCTGGCGTACAACAAAGACATGCAGGAAGACAAAGAAGGCCTGTTCGATGCGCTCGATACCTGGCTGGACTGTTTGCACATGGCCGCGCTGGTGCTGGACGGCATTCAGGTGAAACGTCCTCGTTGTCAGGAAGCGGCGCAGCAGGGTTATGCCAACGCCACTGAATTGGCGGATTATCTGGTTGCCAAAGGTGTTCCGTTCCGCGAAGCACACCATATCGTAGGTGAGACGGTGGTTGAGGCGATTCGTCAGGGTAAACCGCTGGAAGCATTGTCGCTGGCCGACTTGCAAAAGTTCAGCAGCGTCATTGGCGATGATGTCTATCCGATACTTTCCCTGCAATCCTGTCTGGACAAACGTGCAGCGAAAGGTGGCGTATCACCGCAGCAGGTTGCGCAGGCAATCGACTATGCGAAGGCACGTCTGTAGGCCGGATAAGGCGAAGCCGCCATCCGGCACTGTGCGCCGTTCTGCCTGATAAGCGTAGCGCCATCAGGTAAAAAGTTATCAGAGCCTGGCATTAAGCCGGGCTTTTTTATGCAAAAAAATGCGGACCAGAGGTCCGCAAAAGTTCACGTTGGCTTTAGTTATTTCGAGTATGAGAACGGACAGGTGCTTCAAGGGTTAAAGGGTACCGTTCCGTTTCTGTGGTGCATTATTAAACAGAAAGCTTGATAGGGATAATCGTTCGTTGCTATGCTACCTATCGCCATGAACTATCGTGGCGATGGAGGATGAATAATGAATATTCGTGATCTTGAATACCTGGTGGCGCTAGCCGAGCATCGTCACTTCCGGCGAGCGGCGGATTCCTGCCACGTCAGCCAGCCAACGCTTAGCGGGCAAATCCGCAAACTGGAAGATGAGCTTGGTGTTATGCTGCTGGAGCGTACGAGTCGTAAAGTGCTGTTCACTCAGGCAGGTTTACTGCTGGTGGATCAGGCGCGTACCGTGCTGCGCGAGGTCAAAGTGCTCAAGGAAATGGCAAGCCAACAAGGCGAGACAATGTCTGGCCCGCTGCACATTGGTTTGATCCCAACGGTGGGGCCATACCTGTTGCCGCATATTATCCCTATGTTGCACCAGACCTTCCCGAAACTGGAAATGTATCTGCATGAAGCGCAGACGCATCAACTGCTGGCGCAACTGGATAGCGGTAAGCTCGACTGCGTGATCCTGGCGTTGGTCAAGGAAAGTGAGGCGTTCATTGAAGTGCCACTGTTTGATGAGCCTATGATGCTGGCGATCTATGAAGATCACCCATGGGCAAACCGCGACTGTGTGCCGATGTCAGATTTGGCAGGTGAAAAACTGTTAATGCTGGAAGATGGGCACTGTCTGCGTGATCAGGCGATGGGCTTCTGCTTTGAAGCAGGTGCCGATGAAGACACCCATTTCCGGGCAACCAGTCTGGAAACGCTGCGCAATATGGTTGCGGCAGGTAGTGGCATTACTTTGCTGCCTGCACTGGCCGTTCCGCCAGAGCGTAAGCGTGATGGTGTGGTCTATCTGCCGTGCATTAAGCCGGAACCGCGCCGTACTATTGGTCTCGTCTATCGTCCGGGATCGCCGTTACGCAGCCGTTATGAACAGCTGGCAGAGGCCATCCGTGGGGCAATGGATGGCCATTTCGACAAAGCGTTAAAACAGGCGGTTTAAGCCGTTTAGCGCGGCTACCCGATAGGCTTCTGCCATGGTTGGGTAGTTAAAGGTGGTGTTAACGAAGTACTCGATGGTGTTACCACCACCTTTTTGCTCCATGATCGCCTGACCGATATGAATAATTTCGGCTGCGCGTTCCCCAAAGCAATGGATCCCCAAAATCTCTTTGGTCTCGCGATGGAACAAAATCTTCAGCGTTCCGACACTCATTCCGACGATTTGCGCTCGTGCCAGATGCTTAAACTGGGCGCGACCGACTTCGTATGGGACTTTCATTGCCGTTAGCTGCTGTTCGGTTTTACCGACGGAGCTGATTTCAGGAATGGTATAAATCCCGGTGGGAATATCTTCGATCAGATGTGCGGTGGCTTCGCCTTTGACCAGTGCCTGAGCGGCGATACGTCCCTGATCGTAGGCTGCAGATGCCAGGCTTGGGTAACCTATCACATCGCCAACGGCATACACATGCGGCAGTGCGGTCTGATACATGCTATTTACTTTTAGCTGCCCGCGACTGTCCGTTTTCAGGCCAATATTTTCGAGTGCCAGCGAATCGGTATTACCGGTACGACCATTGGCGTACAGCAGACAGTCTGCTTTCAGCTTTTTACCGGATTTCAGGTGCATGATGACGCCGTCATCACGGCCTTCAATCCGCTCATACTCTTCGTTGTGGCGAATGACCACGCCGCTGTTCCAGAAGTGGTATGAGAGTGAATCGGACATCTCTTGATCGAGGAATGCCAGCAGACGATCGCGGGTGTTGATTAAATCAACTTTTACGTCCATTCCTCGGAAGATAGACGCATATTCGCAGCCAATCACACCTGCGCCATAAATCAGAACATGGCGAGGTTCGTGATGCAGGCTGAGGATAGAATCGCTGTCGTAAACGCGTGGGTGCGAAAAATCGACGTCAGTTGGATGATAAGGGCGTGAGCCGCAGGCAATAACAAACTTATCTGCGGTGAGTGTTTCCACTGTACCGTCGTGACATTCCAGAGCAAGGGTGTGTTCGTCGACGAAACGGGCATTCCCCTGCAGAATTTCACAGTGGTTGCGCTCGTAAAAACCTTGCCGCATACGCGTTTGCTGATTAATTACGTTATCAGCATGGTTGAGAATATCGGCGAAAGAAGAACGAAGAAGTCGGGAATGGTCGCTGTAAAGTGGGTTCTGATTGAATTCGATAATACGGCTGACTGCGTGGCGGAGCGCTTTCGACGGGATGGTGCCCCAATGGGTACAGCCTCCGCCGACGTTATGATAGCGCTCAATAACCGCGACGCGCGCTCCTTGCTTAACCAGACCCATCGCAGCGCCTTCGCCGCCGGGACCGGAACCTATTACTATTGCATCGTAATCGTAGGAATGTGACATGGTCAGGCTTACCTGTTCTTATACATAAAAGCAACAGAATAGTAACATCGTTGTTGGGATAACCCAATTATCGTTGTGCTTTTTTGCGAAGTCGAAGCACAAACTGCGCGTAAACAATCATTCACAAAGCCATGCCAACCGCCTAATCTCTGGTATAGTGCCAGCAAGGTATGTGGAAGGATTCAGACATCGTGATGGGCGTTAGAGCGCAACAAAAAGAGAAAACCCGGCGTTCGCTGGTAGAAGCCGCATTTAGTCAACTCAGCGCTGAGCGTAGTTTTGCCAGCCTAAGTTTACGAGAAGTTGCTCGTGAAGCGGGCATTGCGCCAACCTCGTTTTATCGCCATTTCCGCGATGTGGATGAGCTCGGCCTGACGATGGTGGATGAGAGCGGTCTGATGCTGCGCCAGTTGATGCGTCAGGCTCGTCAGCGTATCGCCAAAGGCGGTAGTGTGATCCGTACCTCGGTCTCAACATTTATGGAGTTCATCGGCAACAATCCCAACGCCTTCCGTTTATTATTGCGCGAGCGTTCGGGCACCTCCGCAGCGTTTCGTGCAGCGGTTGCGCGTGAAATTCAGCACTTCATTGCGGAACTTGCGGATTATCTTGAACTCGAAAACCATATGCCTCGCGCGTTTACTGAAGCGCAAGCCGAAGCCATGGTAACGATTGTGTTCAGTGCCGGGGCAGAAGCACTGGATGTTGGCGCTGAACAGCGTCGGCAACTGGAAGAGCGGCTGGTGTTGCAACTGCGCATGATCGCCAAAGGCGCATTTTACTGGTACCGCCGTGAACAAGAGAAGATGACGCACCACTCCGAGTAACGAGAAGGACGAGCAATGAAACAGTCAGGTCAAGATAAAGGTACGCTGCTGCTGGCGCTGGTTGCCGGCTTATCGATTAATGGCACATTCGCGGCGCTGTTTAGCTCCATTGTGCCTTTCTCTGTATTCCCGATTATTTCGCTGGTGTTGACGGTTTACTGTCTGCATCAACGTTACCAGAATCGCACCATGCCTGTGGGGTTACCGGGCCTGGCTGCAGCCTGTTTTATTCTCGGTGTTCTGCTGTACAGCACCGTTGTACGTGCTGAATATCCGGATATTGGCTCTAACTTCTTCCCGGCGGTACTGTCGGTGATTCTGGTGTTCTGGATCGGCTTTAAAGTGCGTAACCGTAAGCAGGAAATCGCGGAGTAACCGTTGTAGCTGTAGGCCGGATAAGGCAAAGCCGCCATCCGGCAATCTGAACCGGTAGTGCTTATCCGGCCTCCGTTCAGTCTTACTTCTTCGTTAACAGTACGCCGCACTCCATATGGTGCGTATACGGGAACTGATCGAACAGCGCCAGACGTGAAACATTGTGCGTCTGGCTTAATGTTTCCAGGTTCTTACACAGTGTCTCCGGGTTGCAGGAGATGTACAGAATACGCGGATACGCCTGCACCATTTTCTCCGTTTCGCTGTCCAGACCGCTGCGCGGTGGGTCAACGAAAATGGTCTCGCACTGATAACTCTTCAGATCAATCCCCTGCAAACGGTTGAATTCGCGAACACCGTTCATTGCCTGCGTAAACTCTTCGGCTGCCATACGGATAATTTGTACATTATCAATATGGTTAGCGGCGATGTTGTACTGGGCTGCAGCAACGGACGGCTTGGCGATTTCGGTGGCCAGTACGCGGTTGAAGTTCTGCGCCAGCGCTAATGAAAAGTTGCCATTACCGCAGTACAGCTCCAGCAGATCGCCCTTTGAATCTTTGGTGACATCAATCGCCCATTCCAGCATCTGAATGTTCATTGCAGCATTCGGTTGCGTGAAACTGTTCTCAACCTGGCGGTAGATAATCTCTTTGCCCGCGACCGGTAAACGTTCGTCGATATAATCCTGATCCAACTCGATTTTAGTTTTGGTCGCCCGGCCGATCAGGTGCACATTCAGGTTTTGCGCCCGCAGCGCATCCCGCAGCGCTTCGGCTTCCTGGCGCCACTCATTATCCAGTTTTTTATGGTACAGCATGGATACCACCGCCTGATCGCTCAGGGTGGTGAGGTAATCAATCTGGAACAGTTTGTGACGCAGGATGTGGTTGTTGCGTACACCTTCAATCATTGCCGCCATCAGCGTATTGATAAGCTCGCTGGCCGCCGGAAAGCTGTCGACGCGAATACGTTTTTTCGTTTGGCTGTCGAACATGATGTGGTACAGGTCATCCTCGTCATGCCACAGACGGAACTCGGCACGCATACGGTAATGGCTAACCGGTGAGCGGAACACTTCCGGAGCCTGTGCATAAAATGGCGTCATTAAGCTCTGCAGACGCACCACTTTTTCAGCTAACTGTGCGTCGTACTGTTCTGTCGGAAGGTGTTCGGGGGTCATGATGCGTCCTGAAAAATAAAAGTACGCGGGGATTGTAGGGATTGCTCATCAGATGTCCAGTTATTGATGATTTCCGATATTGTGATATCCGGTCTGGACAGTAGGTTGTAACAAACTGTAGCATCCGTTTTCCGGTCCTGTGAGTTAAAAGGGAATCCAGTGTGAATCTGGAGCTGACGCGCAGCGGTAAGGAAAGGTGAAATGAGAGCGTAAAGCAGACACTGCCTGTGGGTGGGAAGTCTTCATTTCTTTTTATTCGGTATCCTGAATAACCTTCCAAGCCCGAAGACCTGCCGGCTAACGTCGCATCTGGTTTTCACTATCGCGTACTATCGGTGGACCTGCGGCATCCTTCTTATATTGTGGATGCTTTACAATGATTAAAAAATCGTTGCTGTTGACGGCGCTTTCCGTCGCGGCATCTTCTGGTTGGGCGCAGGATGCTAGCCCAGATACTCTCGTCGTCACTGCCAACCGTTTTCAGCAGCCCCTAAGCGCAGTACTTGCACCCATCACCGTCGTTACACGTCAGGACATTGATCGCTGGCAATCTACCTCGGTAAACGATGTACTGCGTCGTTTGCCTGGTGTTGATATCGCGCAAAGCGGCGGTATGGGGCAAAACTCGTCTATTTTTATTCGCGGCACTAACGCCAGCCATGTTCTGGTGTTGATAGATGGTGTGCGTCTTAATTTAGCGGGAGTTAGCGGCTCGGCCGATCTTAGCCAGTTCCCGGTATCGCTGGTGCAACGTATTGAGTATATCCGCGGGCCGCGTTCCGCTATATATGGTTCGGATGCGATTGGCGGTGTGGTGAATATCATTACTACGCGCGAAAAACCAGGGACGGAACTGACCGCCGGCGTGGGAAGCAATGGGTATCAGAATTACGATATCTCAACCCAGCAACAGCTTGGCGAAAATACGCGTGTCACGTTGATGGGCGATTATGCCTACACCAAAGGCTTCGATGTCGTGGCCTACGGTAGCACTGGTGCACAGGCTCAACCGGATAAAGACGGTTTCTTAAGCAAGACGCTGTATGGCGCACTGGAGCACAACTTCTCCGAGACATGGAGCGGGTTCGTTCGTGGTTATGGTTATGATAACCGCACAGATTATGACTCGTATTATTCTCCTGGCTCTGCACTACTTGATACCCGACAGCTTTATAGCCAGAGCTGGGACGCTGGGTTACGTTTTAATGGCGAGCTTATTCAGTCACAACTGGTTTCGAGCTACAGCCACAGTAAAGACTACAACTATGATCCGAACTATGGCCGCTATGATTCCTCGGCCACGCTGGATGATATGAAGCAATATAATGTTCAGTGGTCAAACAGCATAGTTGTTGGCCACGGTAACATTGGTGCAGGCGTGGACTGGCAAAAGCAAACCACGGAGCCTGGCACTGGGTATGTTACGGACGGTTACGACCAACGTAATACTGGCCTCTATTTGACGGGATTGCAGCAGCTTGGTGACTTCACCTTCGAAGGTGCGGCACGTAGTGATGATAACTCCGAGTTTGGTCGCCATGGTACATGGCAAACCAGTGCTGGATGGGCGTTTATCGAAGGCTATCGTTTCATTGCCTCCTATGGCACATCTTACAAAGCGCCAAATCTGGGGCAGTTGCATGGCTATTACGGCAATGCAAACCTTGACCCCGAAGAGAGTAAGCAGTGGGAAGGGGCGTTTGAAGGGTTAACATCAGGTGTTAACTGGCGCGTGTCAGGGTATCGCAACGATATCGATGACATGATCGACTACAACACTCACACTCAGAAGTACTACAACGAAGGCAAAGCGCGTATTAAAGGTATCGAAGCGACTGCAAACTTCGACACCGGGCCGTTGGCGCATACGCTTAGCTACGACTACGTAGATTCGCGTAATGCGATTACCAACGAGCCACTGGCTCGTCGTTCTAAACAGCAGGTGAAATACCAACTCGACTGGCAGGTCTATGATTTTGACTGGGGCCTGACATATCAATATCTGGGGACGCGATACGATACGGACTACGTTACTTATCAACCGGTAAAATTGGGTGGTGTGAGTTTGTGGGATCTGGCAGTGTCATATCCGATCACCTCACAGCTGACAGTTCGTGGTAAAATCGCCAACCTGTTCGATAAAGATTACGAGACAGTTTATGGCTACCCAACTGCAGGACGGGAATACACCTTGTCTGGCAGCTACACCTTCTGATTCACGTCCTACCGTGCTGGTGTTTGATTCCGGCGTCGGTGGGTTGTCGGTCTACAATGAGATCCGGAATCTCCTGCCGGATCTCCACTATATATATGCTTTCGATAACGTCGCTTTTCCTTATGGTGAGAAAAGCGAAGAGTTTATCGTTGAGCGTGTTGTTGAGATTGTGACGGCAGTTCAGCAACGCTATCCCCTCGCACTTGCGGTTATCGCATGCAATACCGCCAGCACGGTGTCACTCCCCGCATTACGTGAAAAGTTCGCTTTTCCGGTTGTCGGTGTGGTGCCTGCGATTAAACCCGCGGCGCGGCTCACCGCGAATGGTATTGTCGGGCTACTGGCGACGCGCGCGACGGTGAAACGCTCGTACACACACGAATTGATTGCGCGGTTTGCTAACGAGTGTCAGATAGCGATGTTGGGATCCGCTGAGCTGGTGGAACTGGCAGAAGCGAAGCTGCACGGTGAGCCCGTCTCGCTGGAAGAGCTACGTCGAATTCTGCGACCGTGGCTGCGGATGTCGGAACCCCCTGATACGGTGGTCCTTGGATGCACCCACTTCCCTCTATTACAGGAAGAGCTATTACAAGTTCTCCCGGAAGGGACGCGACTGGTGGATTCCGGTGCAGCGATTGCGCGTCGAACGGCCTGGCTATTGGAACACGAAGCGCCAGATGCAAAATCAGCCGATGAGAATGTGGCATTCTGCATGGCAATGACAACAGAGGCTGAACAATTATTGCCAGTGTTGCAGCGCTATGGCTTCAAAACGCTCGAAAAACTGGCGATTTAGTCTGTTTTGGTGAAAAAGTACGCACTCGGAAAATTATTTTAAATTTCCCCTTGTCAGCCTGAAATAACTCCCTATAATGCGCCTCCACTGACACGGAACAACGGATTACACGCCGCCGGGTCAGCGGGGTTCCACTGAGAATCTCGTAGAGAAAAGCAAAAATAAATGCTTGACTCTGAATGAGGAAAACGTAATATACGGGACCTCGCGACAGAGCGCTAAAGCGCATCGCAACTGCTCTTTAACAATTTATCAGACAATCTGTGTGGGCACTCGAAGATACGGATTCTTAACGTCGCAAGACGAAAAATGAATACCAAGTCTCTGAGTGAACATACGTAATTCATTACGAAGTTTAATTCACGAGCATCAAACTTAAATTGAAGAGTTTGATCATGGCTCAGATTGAACGCTGGCGGCAGGCCTAACACATGCAAGTCGAACGGTAGCACAGAGGAGCTTGCTCCTTGGGTGACGAGTGGCGGACGGGTGAGTAATGTCT
>NZ_JANEWL010000032.1:0-43109 GCF_028069815.1 Citrobacter sp. Awk 2 | reverse complement strand
CATATACTGTTACGCTAATCATCACACGTTATTAAATATACGCGCGTATATTTAATAACGTGTGATGATTAGCGTAACAGTATATGTAAATGATGTTACGATAAATTAATTAACGGTTACGATAACTATTTACATGCAATTTAAATTATGTTACGATGATTTTCAGGTTGATTTTTGGCCTATTGAGTGTAGTGTTTGCGTATAATGTTACGATAATGAGGGGGTCACATGGCGAAGCTAGGCGATGGCGGAATTGGTAAAATCATCTCTGATTTGGTGGCGGATGTAGACGCTATAGAAGCGGCCGATATCCCACAGGGAGATAAAACACGAAAATACAAGGCTGCGGCTACGCGTGTTAAAAATGCGCTGTTTTTAGATAAACGTAAGTTTCGTGGAAACGGTCTGAAAAAACGGATTACAGCCAATACCTATAACGCGTATATGACCCGTATTCGCAAACAGTTCGACGACCGTTTGCATCACCACTTCGCCAGCAGCCTTGATAAATTGGCGGCTAAATACCCCGCCTACAGTGCTGAATTACAGTCGTGGCAATCTATGCCAGCGGCAGGTATTCGTCAGGCATACGGCAACCTACAGAGCCAGCTGAAGGAAATTATGCCGCTGGCGGAAGTGCTTTCGGGTATGAAGTTCGGACCGGCTGCGGAGAAAAAATTGACGCGCTTGGCAAAAAAATACCCTGCCTGGAACATCTATCTTAACGCGTTGGCCAGCCAGGACTGGAAGCCGGTCGAAACCGAAATGCATACCGCGTTCCAGCAGGGTACCCGCTTACTGGATGATTTGAACGGCCTGAAAATCAACCATGAAATCCTGTATCACCTGCAGTTGAGTCCGGCAGAACGCTCATCGATACAGCAGCGATGGGGCGAAGTGCTGAGCGAGAAAAAGCGCTCAACGGTACTCCTGGACTACCCCAAATACATGCAGGCTGTGACCGAGCAAATCTACAAAGCGTTCGAACCCTCGCTTATCACGCAGCGTAAGGATATGGCGCCGCTGGCGTTTGCGCTGGCAGCAGTATCCGGGCGCCGGTTGATTGAGGTGATGGTGCAGGGGGAATTTGAGGTTGCCGGCAAATATGAGGTCATTTTCTACGGGCAGGCCAAAAAACGAACCGGAGAAGATAAGGGGCGTAAAATTTATGTTCTGTGCGACCCTGCATTGTTCGTTCAGCGTGTTAATGAGCTGAGAAGCTGCCCAGCAGCGGCTGATTTTGACGAAATCAGATCCCTGCTAAACGATGACAGTTACCGGGCTGCAAATGTGCGTATCGCATCAATTCTTGGTAATACATTTAACCAGCACGCAAAACTGTTCTTCGGTGACGACCGCCGAACATTCAAAGACACGCGTGCGATTTATGCTCGTATCACCTATGAAGCCTTTTTCCGCTATGACCCTCGCTGGAAGAACGTCGACGAGGACGTGTTTTTCTCTGAAATTCTGGGGCATGACGACGAAAATACGCAGCTGCACTACAAGCAGTTCAAGCTCCATAATTTCTCACGCAGCTGGCGCCCGGAAACGGGGATTGAAAATCAGCGCCTGGCTGCTCTTCAGGCGCTCGATGATCAAATGCCCAGCTTCGCCAGAGGCGATGCTGGTGTCCGTATTCACGAAACAACAAAACGGCTGGTGGAAGAGTCGGCAGATGTTGTAATCAATACCAAGATACTGCGTGACGCTGGTTTCAACCCGACCCTGGTTCGCCGGTATTTGGATTTCGTTGCTGATGCACTGGCCATGGGGGGATCTGTTCACAACACAGAAGCACCATCTATCGTCATACCCTCTGACGAGCTGGATGATGAGGATGACCTTACTGGCGATAGCGATGCCGATAGAGAGGAAACCAGTGGCGATACCCAGGCGCTGGAAGGTGAAGATAAAGGGCGAGAAGATGATGTAACCGCCGAGGCCGAAGATGAAAAATCAGTACCAGTAGACACTCGTCCACGCTTCTCTGCGCCCGTTCGTAGTGACGACGGCAGCTGGACGATCCGTTTCGAATATAAGGGTCAGCGATACGCCTGGAGTGGCGAAGCGGATAGCATCAGCAGTGCAATGAGAGCAGCATGGTTTGCGTATTTCCCAGAAAATTAATCCACATAACCGGGACCACGGTCCCGGTTTTACAACCGATCTATCCCGACCGTAGGGGCGAACCCACCGCGCGCCAGGTGGAGATCGTTGAAATCGCGACCTATCCCCGCCCGTAGGGGCGAACCTCTAACGGCATCTGGCTGAATTATATGGAGAAAACTGACACCAACATTTCTACCGGATGTTTTGCGGAAATTTCCTCGTTCATCCACGGCGCACTGGCTATGTCCGGAGGCGTTAATTCGGGAGGGCCGCTCCCTATCTATTCTTTATTATGCTGCCCGTGCAGCGATATTTATGGCCGCGTTAATATCGCGGTGATGTTCCGTACCGCATGCCTGACACTGCCACCGGCGATCTGCCAGCGTCAGTTCTATGTTGATCTCGCCGCAGTTGCTACAGCGCTTACTGGATGGCTCCCAGCGCCCAACTTTCAGCAACGCAACGCCTCGCCTGGCGCATTTGTACTCCAGCTGTCGGAAAAACTCCCCTAGGCTGGCGCTGGCCAGCGATCTGTTCAGTCCACGCTTACGGCTGGCGCCGTTCGGCAGAAATGTACCAGGCTTTTCCAGGTCCGGTTTCGACGCTGGTTTCGTCATCATGCCCCGCACATTCAGATCCTCAACCGCCAGTGCTTGGTTTTCGCAGGTCAGGCGATGAGTAAGTTTGTGCAGGAAATCACGACGAACGGCGTTGATACGCTCGTGCAGCTGCGCCACGCGGCGCTTCTGCTTCAGCCGGTTTGTACTTCCCTTCTGTTTACGTGACAGCTTACGCTGCGCGCGGCGCAGCCGTTTCATCTGCCGTTTGTATTCCGCTGGCGCGTGGATAATATAGCCAGTCGACAGGGCGGCGAACTGGTGCGTGAATCCCTCTGTTTTACAACCGACGTCAATACCCAGCGGCGTCAGACCGGCTTCCGGTTGCGCCGGCAGATCGTGACCGTCATCAATCAGCACGGTGGCGTAATATTTCCCAGTGGGGGTCTGACGAACGGTCGCGCGTTTGATGCGCCCTTCCCACGCCCTGGCACCCCGGCAGCGAACCCAGCCAGCCTTTGGAAGTTTAATCTGCCGTAGCTCCAGCTTGATACTGGTCGCTGCGGTGGCGGTGTATGTTGCATCGCCTCGGTGTTTCGATTTAAAGCGGGGAAAGCCGGGCGTTTCACCGTTCTTTACCCGCCTGAAGAAATTTTTATACGCACCATCCAGATCTGTGCAGGCTTGTTTCAATGCCTGGCTGTCTGCCTCTGCAAGCCATGGATATTCAGTTTTCAGCGTAGTCAGGCGATTCATCAGGTCATATGCGGACGGGCGTGGCGTACCCGTCTCGTACAATGCCTGGCAATATGCCAGCGCTTCGTTGTAAACCCACCGGCAGCAGCCGAACGTCCGCGCAAAGAAGTCACGCTGCGCGGCGTTCGGATACAGGCGGACACGGATGGCATAAAGCATCAGCGGCGCGCCCGTGGGATCAGGCTTTCCCACTCGTTACGGTAGCGCTCTGCATCTGCTGACAGGTTTTTGATGGTGATTAGCAGCTGTGCCGCTTCATCGAGATACACCGAACCGCCGGTGCTGCTGATTGTGTGGTGAGCCACACTGGCCAGCGCGTTGATTTGCGCCAGCGCTGACTCCAGCGACTCAGCCAAGCCGAACTCATTCATCTGCAACTGGTTCATGCGATACCCCCTGCAGCTGGCAGACGGGCCTGAAAGAACAGCACAAATTTTCCGGACAACTGGCGGCGGGCGGCGCGTTCGCTGTCGGCTATAGTCGACAGATAATGGATATGGTTTTTGCGGTCGGTACGGCAGATAGCAGCAAATTTGAATTTGTACATAGCATGGCCTCCATTGGGTTATGGAGCTGCCACCAGAGTTGCGAATCTCTATAGGGGTGGCAGCCCAGGCGGGGTTCGCAATACCGGTCCCAACGGATACCGGCCAGCCCGAGGGCTGCCCCGCCTGGACCACCATAATTCGGGTGTGCGCAGGCAAATGACACAAAAAAACACGCTAGCGCGTGTGTGTCGCCGTTGAGGTTTTCAGGATTGCGAGGCCCGGCTGCAGATTTTGCTGCAGCACGGTTACGTTAACCCGACGGCGCACATCACGTCAATAGGGAAATCAGCCCCACTGACCATCAGCAAATAAGGCGTTGTACTCCGACAGCGGGAGACGATTCCCCTCAATGGCGATATTCAGATCGTATCGCGTTCCTGGGTTCTCTTTATCAGCATCGGACCACCGTTCAGCAGCTGCTGCAGCAAGACATTCAACCGCTTTCGGGTAGTCCTCAGTTCGGAACCAGCCAAAGTTAATCCCGCCATCAGTCACAGCCCAGGCAACCTTTTTTTCTTCCTCCTGAATGGCCCGTATACGGTCGTTGATCTCATCACGGAAGGACTTCAGCTGCTCATAGTCCAGTGAGTTCAAAAAATCAGTAGTCGACATAGATATCTCCTTAAACCGCCTGCAGGCGCTTCAGTTCGTTGTATTGGCCATCTGACAGTTGGCCTATATTGTCAGCCATAAACAGCCCGGCAACCGTCGCCTGTATCAACCGTGGCGGCATAGTCGCCAGTTGTGCCAGTTCTTCCGGCGTCAGTGCGGTTCTCAGCCATGCAAATGGTACCGGCATGGCGGAAATAGCCTCTTCAATCGTCGTCAGCGTTGCCTCAATAAATGCCGTCTCAGCAGATCCAACTTGAGATCTTAAAGCTATAGTTGATCGGCAATCGAGATCCGCTTCTTCCGGCGCACCCACATCCAGTGTCATGTGGACAAACGACAGTGACGCCTCGGCGCGACGCGCTAGGATTCCGTGAATAAACGCCCAGGACTCTGGGACGATTGACCACACGTAGCCAAGGCCCTGTGAACGCGGTAGGCGGCGTTTCTGGGTTGAGTAACCGAATGCTTCGCATACTTGTTTGAAAACCGTCTCCGGGCGTTTCTGGCGACCTTTAGGGTTGATATAGCCGCCGAACCGGAGAACGTTGTTGAAACGGTCCGCGGTGGTTGGGTCCATCAGTTTAGCCATAGCTTCCGCCATGCCTTCCTGGCTGGCTTCGCCGGCGCCGGTATCTGGGTCAATACCGCAGGTGGAGAAATACTCCCTGGCGGCCTTACGGTGCAGCGATGCGTACGTACGCTGGGTGACTTCCATCACCGGGCGGCTTTGCACTGTGTAGCCGGTTATTCCTGGCTGCATGCGGTCGAACTGCGCATCAGCGGCTTCGCGGTTTAGTGCGGTGATCGTGACGAATTCATTGCGCGGCCCTTTGCGGAACTGGTAGGTAAACGTGAACGCCTGCTGCTCGCGGTCAATGCGCGCGGCGGTCATTTCGTCCATCGTCATCAACTCGGCCAGCGTGAGTTTCTTCTTCCCGCCATCAAGCAGGAATTTAAGCGACTCCGGACTGACGTCCAGCATCAGTTCTTTTTCGATATCCCAGCGCGCCAGCTGCGCCTGCTCATCCTCTGACAGAGAGCGCTTGCCCAGCAGTTCGTCGCGCTGATCTTCATCCGGGGTTTCAACTTCCATATGGCGCAGAACGGTCATATCCCAGACCCGCTCTTTCGATGCCTTACGCAGTTCTTTGCCGGTTTCGCTGGCCAGCGAGTCTTCAGCCAGATGGCTGACGTTATAGCCATCAGCGTAGAGAATGCAGATCAGGTTGTTGGCGAAATCGTTTCTGGCCTGGGCTTCCATCGCCGCTACTTTAAATTTCATGCGGACGTAGGTTGTGTCCGCCAGTCCGAGCGACAGACGATCGCCATCCAGAATGGCGTCGGTAAATTCTTCGTTTATCTCGGCGGTTTCCAGCAGCGCCTGCAGGAAGCCGCGGCGGATGTTTTCGGCGTTCTCTTCGCGTACGCCAGGCAGCTTGTTCAGGCCGACCATAAATTCGGTGGCTGTCCTGTCGCGGCGCAGCATCTGAATAGCGTCGGACGGAACTACCTGGCCGCAGAAGCAGCCGAAGTGGCGGGTGAAATGCTTCTCTTCGATCGAGACGCCAGAACTGATAGCCGGGCTATAAATCAGGCCATCGTAGAGTTTCGCGCGCTGGTTCGGCGCGTCGGTAAATGCTACAACTTCCTGATCTGGCTTTGTGTCCTGGCTGACATACAGCCATTTCTTTTCTGGCCAGCGGTCGCGCAGCTGCAGCAGCAACTGTTCGGCAAAATTGGTTGAGTCGGTGGCCAGCAGGAATTTTTCGCCAGCGGCCACGGCTTTCAATACTTCAACCATGATGCGGTCGGTATCGGTGTAAAGAACGCGGCGCGCTTCGCGCGTTCCGTCGATTTTTTTGTACTTCACATCAACCGGCAGCTCGATGACGTGGATCTGTGTCCAGGTCGACAGGCCTGTTTGTTCGCGTTTGGCCAGCGCCAGTTCGCAGAGGTCTACCAGGATGTCGCTGGCGTCTGCATCAACCAGCAGCGCGTGGTCATCGCTGTACGCAATGGAGTCGATCAGGCGGTTGAATACATCAACCGGGTGCGCCATCGCTTTACCGGAAAGCGTGGCGCGCAGGCCCTGGGTAGCTTCATCCAGGCCAAAGAAATCATGCTTGCGCATCAGCGGCTGCCAGCAGCCTTTCACGATTGAATTAATGCAGATCGTCAGCTTGCTGGCGTATGGCGCCAGTTCCTGATAGCCAGGGTCCTGATAGTGCAGGATATCGCAATTCATGCGGCGGCCATCGTCGGCACGCGTCATCATGTCCCAGAGGCCACCGATCAGAGAAACGCGGTGCGCAACAGAAACGCCGCGC
Source organism: Citrobacter sp. Awk 2 (assembly GCF_028069815.1). Classification (NCBI taxonomy): domain Bacteria; kingdom Pseudomonadati; phylum Pseudomonadota; class Gammaproteobacteria; order Enterobacterales; family Enterobacteriaceae; genus Citrobacter; species Citrobacter sp. Awk 2. Next base: position 36,197 of record NZ_JANEWL010000032.1, on the reverse strand, counting down.
TGCGCGCTGTGCATCATAGGGCGCAGCAGGTGCTTGGATTTGCCAGACCCCATGCCAGCGCGGACGATTACCGGGCCGTTCAGCGCCTTGATGTAATCCAGCACTTCCTTGGTCATGTGGGGTGTTTCAAACCGCTTATAGGTGATGTGGTCGGGGCGTATTGCCGGGTTCGTTACGCGCTCGCTGAATGAGCGGAACGCCTGGGCCTTGTCACATTTCTGTTTGAAGGCACGTTTCACTCGGTTATACACGGTACCGTGCAGCGCTTTGTCGGCGCCGAGCTGGTCCAGCTTCATTTTAATCAGCGAGATCAGCTCCTGCGGGGATAACTTGGACGGGCATTGCATCATGCCGGCATCAATGCAGCGGACCAGCTGGCGCGAGAACGCGCGGCGATCGGAAACCGGCGCAACGGCCAGGGACAACATTTCAGCATCAAAGGAGTTGCCTGGCAGCTGCAGGCGGTTCTGTTTTGAAAACAGCTGGCGGTTGGTTTCGGTGGCGCCGCGCGCCAGGTGGAGATCGTTAAAGTCGCTTAATTCAGTTTCGCTGCTGTCGAAAATCGGGAATGTGCAGCGGACCTGCGGGAATTTCTTCATCACGTCGATACCGACTCTTAACCCGGTATTGCCCTTTCCATTACGGGCCGACTTCTGGTCGTTGTCCAGTGCGCACCAGATTTCCATGCCTGGGTACAGGCTGACCAGCTGATCAACAACCTTGATAACGTTATTCGCTGAAACAGCGACGACAACAGCGTCAAAGCGTTTTTTCGCAACAGCGAACACGCTGGCGCCCGTCGCGAAGCCTTCAACTACGCAGACCCTGGTTGCGCCGCGCAGCTGGCCGATGATGTGACACGACCCGGAGAAGTCGCCGGAGTCCACAGCACGCGTCTGCAGCTTGTCGCTTCTCTCGGTGATTCGCTGCCAGCCAACAATAGGCCCAACGCGAGATTCTCTATCTTCCCGACGGTCATCGATATGAGACAACGGGATCGCCATAACAGTTTGTTTTTTAACCGCTTTAGAATTGGGACCATGGTCCCAATGGGTTACGCGTCTGACGTTGCAGTATGAGAAAATGGAGCTAATCCCTTTCTTCACTGCATATGGCCATGAACCATCTTCTGCCGGTGCGTTGGCGAATGCGGCGGAGAACTGCAGGTATTCGTTCAGGTCAGCGTCGCGTCGCTGCGACTCCATAAACACAGAGATAGCCTGCTGGCGCTCACGTTCCTGGCGGCGTGCCTCAGCACGTTTACGCTGTTCCAGCTCGCGCGCAGACAGTGGGACCACGGTCCCACCGTTCTGTTCTTTGTACCGACGGTATTCAGAGATAAGGAACTGGAAGCCACTCCAGGAGCCAGCGTCAGAACCTTTACATACGAAGTTAACAAACGGGTACTTGATGCCTTCCTGCGAACACTCCATGCGGGAGTAGATCTCAACCTTGCCTTTCAGCTTTGGCTCAGTAACAGCAGGGCCATGGTGGGCATACTTTGTGAATTTTTCGGCGGCACCGCGCGAAGAAGAAAGCTGAATATCGGCAGCGCATTTGTGCCAGTCAATACCAGCAGCGCTCGCAAGATCACTCAGTTCATTTGATGCCGCGTCAAGCAGCGAAAACGGGTCAGAGTTAAATTTGTGTTGAAAAAAGTCCGTTAATTTCATTATTTCACCCAAAAAATAACGCTGCGCAGTTGCGCAGTGCAGGTGAAACGAACTACAATCAACTCACAGTTGTGTCTTTGATCAGCTTTGTTCTTAAAGTGAACGCCAATCACTGACTGAGTTGAATCTAGACCTGTTTCACCCGAAAAGCCCTGGACGCCACATCCGGGGCTTTTTATTTGTCTGAATCCAGAGGTGGTTAAAAAGTGCTCAATCCGCACGCTACCTCTGGGGCAAGTACATCCTGGTCAGTTGCTATCACGCCACATAATAGCCTCTGACAAGTGTGTTTGACAAACCTTGGTTACTAAATTTTCCTATCTGGCTTTAACTGCTATAGATTTAGCCACGCAGATAACTGGATGCATCAAAATAATTTCGTCAAGATCGATTATCACACGCTGGGATCTGTCGTTCGGCGCGTCGAGAAACACTTTGCCATCACGCTTCGAAGCTAACATCTTAATAAACGGGTCATTACCTGATTTTGTGACAACGACCACATCTTCACCGGTCACCGGCTCGCGGTTTGGGTCTGCGATCAGCACTTCACCGATATGATACGGCGCTGCGACGTCGTTATCGACCATCAGGCCATACAGGGCCGCATCCTGAACATTGATATCAACGTACTCCCGGCAGTTCTGCGCCAGGCCGCTATTAATCATTTCCAGGTTGGGGCCTGTTGCGGTTGAACCGATAACAGGGACTCCACGAAACACATCACCGCCGGCACCAGTCAAGATCCACTCAACAGGACGTCCAAGCTCGCGCGCCAGCTTGATAGCCAGATCTAACGCGGGCATAGCATCACTATTTTCCAGGTGTGAAAGTCCTGCCCCGGTAATACCGACGCGTTCAGCTACGGCTCTCACCGAGAACTTTGATTTATTTCGCTTCTTCAGCTCTTCACGGCGAGCCTTCAGCCAATCACCACGTTTTTCCATAGAGAGATATTAAATCAAATCTGTATAGCTAGCTATACACGGCTAAAGGGAATATTAGTGTAAATTTTGACAAGTGTACTAGACAAAAGTTGTATAGCTTGGTTAGTATAATTTCATGAAAACGAAAGAAGCCATAGCCGCCTGCGGCGGCATAAACAAACTCTGCGAACTGCTCGGCTGTACTCGCGTTGCGATCTACAAATGGGGAGAGGAAGTCCCCGCGCTTCGACAGTACGAGCTGGAGATTAAAACAAATGGCCTACTCAAATCTGACTACACACTGCATAAAGAAAAGGATGCCTAACCTATGGGACAGAATAAACGTCCATCGCGAGACACAATGTCATCAGTGGTTATACGGGCAACTTTACGTATGCTCGATGAAACCGGCGGCAGTGTCGCACAATTCTCTACAACGCGCTTGATTCCTGCTCTGGAAGTTCAGGGGCTTGTTGATATGGGATCTGAAGGAATCAGCGTGCCTGATTACATGCGCTGGCGCAGCCGCTGCATTAAGCGCGCTCAGCGCGTTCTGACCGGTAATACACCAATGCCGGCTGATTGGGTATTAACGTGGATGTCATGCCTGCCTGAAGAGTACCGTAACAAGTGCTCACAAAAGCTGGCCGCGATGCAGGGCCTGCAATGGGTCCGCATGCCTAAATACAACCGTGTCCGTGTTGATTCAGTCGACGCTGAAATTGACGAGATCACTGTGAAATTCGGTGCCGTTCTTGCCAACTCAGAGCCAGCCCAGGACGGTGTATACGATGGCAGTGATGACCAGCACGCCCTGAAGCAGCTGCAGAACAGACTGTATGAATTGTCGTCATACCTCCATCGGGAAATCCTGAATATAGAAATGGCCACCGGCATTAAACCGGACCACATCGAACTTGGTGTGCTGAGTCCGTTGGGCTATCAAGCTGGGGGCAAATATGCAGTTTAATTTTATTCGCAACGAACTGACTGCCGCGCTGCTGTCGTTCTCAAAATCACACCGCAATCAGATAGTTGCGATGGCAGAACGCGCGCCTCTTCAGAGTCGTTTTACTGCAAAACCACAGCGTGAAATTGATATCGATAACGATACGGTCATTGTGATTGATGCCGAGCCGATCAGCTACAGAGAAGGCAAGCGCTACCATACGAGCATGATCCCGGTATCCCCAGCCATTTTCAGACAGGTTTCCTGGCGTAGCGCATTACTGAAAATGCCTGAGCCGTATAGATCCTGGTTGAACTACTGCTACGGTGATTCAATTTCATTCGAATATCAAACAATACTGACCACACATATCTGGCATTCCCTGCTGATTAACCTGGCTGAAAGCAAATCGCCAAAAATGAACGGCAAGACTGAAATCAATTTAAAAGCACTTGCCTGGCTGGCTCTACAGGAATCAAAAAATTTCATTAACCGCGGCGAGCTTAAATACAGCCAAAAAGAATTGAGCCAGCTATGTGGTGTGGAATATGACTTATGGCGGAAGAATTATAAAAACCGCTGGGATGTCATGTTGGCCTGCGGTGTTCAAATAGATCGGGAGGCGTTAATACATGTCGACCAATTACGGAAGAAGCATATCAGCAACAGGCGGTGAAATTCCTTCCTGCCTTTGCAAACAAGTAATGCATCACCACGCAGTAAAACCGAAATTAGTTAGATCTGAGCTACGCAATGAATATTTGATGTTTTGTCCATCTTGCGGATTCAGAACACATCCTGACTGGTGTCGAAATGCCGTTATTGCTGAGTGGTGTGGCGCGAATAAACCAGGTGATCAGCATATTCAGGAACTTTGGTTAAAGCGCTATACAGAGCAACAAAATGAAAGTCTTGCAAAAAAGATGAATATTTAACTCATTGGGACCATGGTCCCAAAATCGGATGAGGTAATTATGGCAGATAACCTGTTCGGGACGGATCGCACCTACCGCGACTCTGGTGATTTTACACAACGCTACTTCTATTTATTGCGTGGTTGCGTTCCCCCGCCAGCTAAAAGGCAGGCAGAACTCCGCGTGCAGCCAGTAGCAAAGGCAGAACCAAAGAGCCAACGTCAGCACGCCATGGATAAGGCCAGGGCTAATGCTAATCGTCGTTATAAAGGAAAATAAGATGAAAAACTTCCGTTGCGTATTCCCCTATATCAGCAAAACAGCAGTACCCGAAAACATCAACGAGCTGCTTGTCGAACGTGCGTTTGATGGCCTGTCGGATTGTGAACGTGAGGGGAAAGGTTGGGCCAGAATTGGCGATGAGCGCATGCTTACAGTTGATGGTAAGTACCTCTTCCGCTATTTAGCTAGCAAGCGCCGTCCTGACCAACTGGCGGTTCAGCGTCTGGTTAACGAACGTATCGATGAAGTAGCCGACGACGGTCGGGAGATTACGCCGGAACTGCAGGAAGAGATGCGCTTCCAGGCTGAGAACGATGTGATGAAGTACTCCCCAATCAGCAGCACCGCGATCTATATCCTTATGTGGCCAGCTCGTCGTCTTCTGCTGGTTTCTGGCGGAACGGCATCAAAGTGTGAGGACGCATTGTCATTTTTGCGTAAAACGCTGGGTAACCTGCATGCGATGCCATGGGGTAATTCACATTTTACTTCCACAGCAGTCACTAAGAATATGACTGAGGGAAATAGTATCTATAAGCTGCCACCTATGCTGGCTATTTCGCCGTATGGGAAAACGTTATTCACTGGTGAAGACACCTCTTTAAAAATCACGCTTGATGGCGTATCGAATGATACTGACGATGCACGAAATATTCTTTCCGGAATGACGGCCCGTTCAGTTGAGATGTCCCTTTATAAACGCCCTGATAATGGGCAAATTGAAAACTTAGCGAATTTCAATCTTGTCATGCCGCCAAATGGCAACGTCCATTTAAAATCGTTCGATTACGACGATGATATGGAACGTGATGACTTATCGCAGGCATTGATTGCTGAAATGCACCTTGTGACTAACTACACACATCAAATTCTGTCCGGGCTGGAAGAGTTTATCGGAGAGGATCTGGAAGAAAATAGCCTCACCCCACAGGAATAAATATGGCATTGGATCTGTTTATGCAAGGGCCAATGACAGAACAGGAAGCTACGGAGCTGGTAAATAAGTACAAAGCATCAGGACGCCGGGTATCAATAACGGCGTCGTTTCAGCCAGGTCTTAAATATGTTCAGGTTTATCTGCCAGTAAGCAGATTTCGCCCCAGACAATCAGCGACATATCAACAAAGAATATGGAAATAATGATGGATAATGCACATAAGACTATTTTACAGCTGTTAATGGCTACATGGCTTAAAAGTGATTTTCGTATTATTGATACGGAAACAACCGGACTGGCAGATAATCATGAGATTATCGAAATCTCGATCATCAATATGCGTGGCGATGTGCTGCTTGATACCCTTGTTAAGCCGACCCGCCCTATCCCCGCAGCTGCGACCGCTATCAACAACATCACCAACGAAATGGTTGCTGATGCCCCATCCTGGCAGGAAGTTTATCCGGCGGTAGTCGCTGCGATTGGCGGCCATAAGTGGCTTGCCTGGAACTCAAAATTTGATGCCCGGTTGATTACTCAGACCTGCCTGATTACTGGCCTTTATAACGATCTGGCACCGGCGGCCATGCTGGAAATGTACAGCAGCATCCATTCCGGCCATATCGACGCGAAAGAGACTTACAGCCAGTGGTACGGCGCGCTTTCTATGAAGGATAGAAACTTTGTTCGGCAACCACTGGCGATGGCCGTTGTTCAGCAGGGTATTGCTGTCAGCGCTGAAGCCCATCGTTCGCTAGCCGACTGCCAGCGTGTTCTCCGTGTTCTGGAGAGCGTATGCAACGATCCTCATCTTCCAGACAACGGTGCAGACCTTTACCGTGCAGATGATTCAGGACTAGCCCCCTGCCCGTTCTGCTACGGGCCGCCGTCTGTGTTTGTTCACCATCTGCATGGCCTCCAGTACAAGCCGCTGTGGAACCCAGCCAATTACAGCGAGGACGGTCTGTATGCCGGCGCCGTTGTTTTCTGTCATGAGTGCGGCGCACATGGCGAAGAGGCAACCGATGTTGTTTTTGATGATAGCGACGTCGAGCAGCTGGAGAACGCCGCCAAAAAGAACTGGAACACGCGCGATAAGCGTCATCAGGACCTTTATGAATCCGAATAAGCGGGGTTAAGTCATGAAGCTGAAAATGAATACGCCGGATGGTTCCGTGATTGTCGAAAGCAACCTGGTATCTCAGTTCTATCCTGATTTCGACAGCGGTGGCGAGCTAACAACAATCGAAACTGTTTCGCCTGAGGGGAAAACTTTCTCAGTGAAAGTTAAGCACTCGTTTCATCAGGTCACTAATGCGCTGGCGACCGCATGGTGTGTAGATGAGAAGAAAGCCGAAGGAGCAGCCCAATGAACGATATCACCATGCTGTTACAACGGATGAAATCAGCCGCAAGTTTAGCGACTCAAGGCGAATGGAGTTATGCGCGCTCCGGGTTCAACTCAATTGTTCAGGTGTCAGTTTCCTTGCTAAGAGGCGGACCGGCCCGCGCAGTTCTATGCAAATTATTCCGCTCAGAGTGGAGAAGCGAGCTGAACACGGCACATGATGCCGCATTCATTGCGCTGGCCAACCCGGCTAATGTCATGACGCTTGTAGGCGCGCTGGAAGCCAGGGATAAGCTGATCGTCGACAGCGAAAGCAGAGTTCGCCAGCAGAATCGCCATGTCTGCGAGCTATTCGATGAGAACGCAGTATTACGTCAGCGCATCGCCGAACTGGAGTCAAAGCTGGCTAACCCAGTGTTGCTGCCAAAAACAAACGGTTACTGGACTGAACAAGAAAAGGCCTATGAAGAGGCGATCACGCTCGCTAAGCGGCAGATTCGCCTTGCTGGATTCCAGGTTATCGAAGGAGAGCAACAGTGACGAACAGAATCCGCGACGCCGAGGTTTTCCGCGCGCGAGCTGGTGAATATCCCATTGATATGTATATCGACTGGATTCGTCGTGGCGCACTCAATTTTGATGCCGATTACCAGCGTGAATATGTATGGGGGGAGGAAGAGCAGCAAACCTTCTTGCGTGTGCTTATCTCTGGCTTCCCGCTGGGTAACGTGGCGCTGGCTAAAGCCCCAGATTGGGATTATATCGACGGTCCATACATCGAAGTTGTTGATGGAAAGCAGCGCCTGACAACGCTGAAAAAGTTCATCAACAACGAGATACCTATCGTGCTTGGCGGGCAGAGTGTCTACTGGTTTGAGTTCACCCGCGCCGAACAGCTGTCATTCGGTCGTCCAACACTCACCGCGATCATTCTCGACGAAGCTACGCCACAACACCGGCTTGAATATTTTATCGCAGTGAACTTTACCGGCGTTCCGCAGAGCGATGAGCACCGCCAGAAAGTTCTGAACATGGGACGTTTGAAATCAACGGTGGGGAGATTGATTAAATGACCAATAACCAGTTAACAGACAAACGCGCGCGCCTCCGCAAAGCCGCTCAAGACTATCAAACAGCATTATCTTGGTATCAAGAAAACCTCGATAACCCAAACGCGGAACAGGATTGCGATGAGGCTGCAGCGGCATTTAAGCGAGAGATAGCCTATCGAGAAATGGACATTATTGCTGACCTGCTGAATGAGATAGGCGAGCTTCAGGAACACCGCAAAGCCGCAGCGGAGCCAGTGCGCTATCTGAATAAGTTTTCTGGTGCTTGTGTGACGTTAGAACAGCAGCCAAATGCAGCTGATGACATAGCCGTGTATATGCCTCTCTACGCCTCCTCGCAGCCACTGACAGACGCAGGAGAGCACTTCCAGCGCGGGTACGACGAAGGGCATTCTCGTGGCCTGACGTGCGGAAAGCTGTATAAGGGTGACGACCAGATGAGGCAGCACCGCGCCGAGTGTGTGAAGGTGTACCGGGCTGAAATTAACGGCGGGGAGATTGATTAAATGGACAATAACCAGTTAATAGACCCTCAAGCACCAGTAACCGATAAAGAGCTTGATGCGCTCATTTGGGGGCTTGAGCGTGAAGGTTTTCTCAAGCGTACGCTGGCTGCATTGGTAGAGCTACGCGAGCGCCGGAAAAGTGACGCCGAATGCCGTTCAGCTGATAGCCTTCACGATCAGCTTTCTCGCCTGGCAACACATTCTGCAGAAGAAAGCGCCCAGATGGCAGAATGGGATCGCCCTGCTCCGAAAAGCGCTCTTCGCCAGCAGGCTGAGAAAATTGCCGATGATGTGCAGGAACTAATTAAGCGTTTACCCGACGCAGATCAGGGGGGCGCATGATAGACCGGAATGTCGTATTGATAAACACATTGACGCGCCGAACAATGGCGAGCGTCACTGCCGGCGGTGATGGTTTCATTTCTACCGGTACGTTGTCGTTTGATGTTGGCCTGAATACCAGGACTATTCGTCGCATGCTCGATAGCGCAGTAGAGTCGGGCGAAGCTGAGCGCCGTTCTAACGGGCCAGGCAAGCCATACAGCTATCGCATTCGGGAGGCGGCATGCTCTTAGATCATCGCAGCCACACCGCCGCTGAGCATCGAGATACCTGGAGAACTGACCCGCGCATAGCCGCGGGCCTTTTTGAGCTATTGCGCCCTTGCCATGTTGATGCGTGCGCCAGCGCTGAAAATCATCTTCTGCCGGAGTTTTTTACCCGCGAAGATAATTGCCTGCAGCTGGACTGGCTGGCTGAAACAAAACGTCGCGGCGTACTGCCGGCGCTTTATGCCAACCCGCCATTTTCGAAAGAGGACAGCCGAGCGGCCACCCCGCACAATGGCATGGGAAATTTCTTCCGTAAGGCGCGCGTAGAGGCTGAGCAGGGTGTTTATTCTCAATGGCTTTTCCGTGCACGTCCAGGGGAAAACTGGTTCCCCTGGCAGCTGGCCAGCCGCATCTGGTTTATCGTCGGGCGTGTGGGCTTTGTTGATTCCTCAACAGGTCGAATCGATAACGAGCAGACAGAGAATCATTGTGTAGCCGAATTTATCCCTGGAGAGCATCCGATTCTTGCGGCTGGGCTACCGATAAACCGTGATGACATTCTGGCCGCAGGCATGACTGCAATCAGTTCTGGAAAATATGGATTGATAACAATCCGATACAAACAACTATCGATGAGATAAATATTTTCAAAATCAGCTTGGAAGATCCTCTTTCACTATTTACACTGTATAAATAAACAGTATTATCAAGGAAAGGGGATCATCGTGAGAGTAGAAATTCTTATTGATCAAGAAGCTAAGATTTCGGAAAAGGTTATGGCTGCTCTGTCTGAGCAGGTGAAGCTACGCCTCTCCCCCCAGTTCGAGAAATTCACTTTGCGCATAGCAAAGAGCAGCAGCTCTGCGGTGCAGATCACCGGCACAAAATCACCAGATGAACACAGTGCAGCTATGGGAATCTTACAGAGTGTCTGGGAAGACGATAGTTGGTTGCCAGAGTAGGCAACCCGGTTGCAGGAGGTTGAATTGATGAAAGATGACACATGCAGTTCTGATTTACTCGCGCTAAAGCTACAGCAACTTAACTCGCTGATTCAGATTGTTCTTCGGACGCTGGACAGTAATGAAGGCAGCATTTATTTGAATGAGGCCATCAACTTGATGGGTGCCGCTGGAGAGATGACTCAGGACTGTGAGGCTATACGTAAACGGATTGATGTAGAGCTGTACCAGCAGAGCAGCAAGTACTATGACCTGTATGGCCCCAGCCATCAGTCAGCAGGGAATCAGAACGTATCGATGTGATCTATTCCCCAGCCGATCGGTGGCGGATAGGCTGGGTTTTCCAGACGTGTTGTGGCGACGCGGATAATTTGGGACCACGGTCCCAATCTGGAGCTTGCAAAAACTTCACAAAAAAATTAAACTTTTTCTAAGTTGGGTTTTTTGTAACCAGCTTATTCTAACCGCCTCCATGGCGGTTTTTTTGTGCCTTGAAAATGGGCGCTGCGGCATGTGTGACCATGCCACAGCTTTCAGCCCATGCCGCGGGACAGGGTGAAACAAGGCCCATTGCTGATGCGCAACAGCAAAACGAGCCTATCAAAAAAGGCTAATAAAAACCATGGAAAACACTGTAAATATAAACAGTGCAATTCTCGTGCGTGCTGATACCCTGGCATACATAAAAACTCTCCCAGATAACAGCATCGACGCCATCATCACCGACCCGCCCTACTACAAAGTAAAGGCGGCATCGTGGGATAACCAGTGGCCGACCGCTGTTGATTATCTGGCATGGCTCGATGAGTGTTTCGCGGAGTTCTGGCGGGTGCTGAAGCCTGCTGGCTCTCTGTATGTATTCTGCGGCCCTAAGCTGTCATCTGATACAGAGCTGCTGATACGCGAGCGGTTCAACGTGCTGAACCATATCATCTGGGCGAAGCCGAGCGGTCGATGGAACGGCTGTCGGAAAGAAGATTTGCGATCGTACTTCCCGGCGACTGAGCACATTGTGTTTGCTGAACACTATGGCTCTGAGGGATTCGCAAAAGGTAATGCCGGGTATGCGACGAAGTGCCGGGAACTGAAAAGCCAGGTCTTTGCGCCATTGATTGAATATTTCCGAACTGCCCGACAGAGGCTGGGGATTTCGGCAGCGGAGATCAACGCGGCGACGGGTACCAAAATGTGCAGCCACTGGTTTAGTTCAAGCCAATGGCAACTGCCCAGCGAAAAACAATACCAGGCTCTTCAGGCGTTGTTTAACCGGGTAGCGAAAGAGAAGCAAACCACTGGCTTACTGTCCGACCACGCCGCGCTGCAAGCGGAATACAACGAATTATCGGAGCAGTATTCAGAACTGGTTAAGCAGTACAGCGATTTGCGTGAGCAGTACGAAAACCTGCGGCGCCCATTCCGGGTAACAAAGGACGTACCGCATACGAACGTCTGGACGTACCCACCAGTTCAGCATTATCCCGGTAAACATCCATGTGAAAAGCCGATAGAAATGATGATCGATATCATTTCGGCCAGTACTCGCCCTGGCGACCTGGTAGCCGACTTCTTCATGGGTTCGGGGGCAACGGTCAAAGCAGCTATGCAGTTGGGCCGGCGTGCAATTGGCGTTGAGCTGGAAGAGGAGCGCTTCTTACAGACTGTCTCAGAAATTACAGAACTATAACCACAGCCCCGCATTGCGGGGCTTTTTATTGCCTGCGCTGCAGGTTTCGGGTTGCGTCATGAACACAGCTATCGAATACGGGAATCCTGATTTATGGCTGGTTTTGCTCATGCTCGCAGCAGGAGCAATATCCAGCGCCCTGCTCTCTGCCGACCCCATCAATTTAAAGCGCCTTGTAGGTGATGTCCTTCGGGGTGTTCTGGTAGCCATCATCCTCTGGTCTTACGGCGTGATCGGCGAAATCTCAATTCTAAAAATTATCACTTTGGCCGGACTCGCGTCGGTGGCCTGGCCGCATACGGTCAACGAGGTCACGCGGTTTGCGAAGCGGACTATCAGCCGTTTATTCGGCGGGAGAAAACAACGATGAATTACGGACTGATTAGCAAACAGGATGCGGTTCGTTACGCCACGGTTATCTGTGACGTGATAGGACACGGTAAAAATAACGCCGCGGTTTCGCTGTGTGTCGAAACGGCAGCAGCAGAAACGCTGCTCGGTGACTTTAAAGATCCGACACCAACGAGCGCCGGTACCGGATTGACCCAGGTCGATATCGGTACGTTTGAATGGTTGCGCGATAAGTACCGGAACAGCCGCTATGCGGCCCCTCTTCTTTCCACGTTTGGCATCGACCTGAGCCGAACGGTTTACCAGGAGCTTCGCACATCACCACTGATGGCGATGCTGTTTTGTCGTTTGCGCTACCTGGCGGTACCGGAATCCATTCCCGGCACGCGTGAGGCCCGTGCTGATTACTGGAAAAAATACTACAACACCGTCGCCGGCAAAGGTACGCCAGCTGACTATCTCGATAAATGTCGCCGCGCTGATGTTGATGCGTTGCTTGGCCAGTGAATGTGAGGTTCCCATGAACAAATTAAAAAGCATTACCCGCGCCTGGGCACTCATGAACGGCGTGTTCTTCCTGCTGCTGATGGTCACTCGCCCGGTGTTTGCAGTAGATAGCATCGATATCGACTCGCTGATCTCCAGCCTTCCCGCTGGCTGGGCCGGTGGGGTAACGGCGGTTTTTATTGTGCTTTATGCCATTGCGCAGCTGCGTGCCGTTCTGCCGCCATCGGTAACGGACAAGATCCCCAGCGTCGTGATGATGGTCCTGGATTTTGTAGCGGCGAATTACAAGCATGCGCGTAATGCCTCAGTCGCTAAGCAGGTTACGGATACGGCAAAAGCCGCTGGCGCCACGGATGATGAATACCGCGTTGCAGTTGAAACAGCCAAGAACCGGGGAGAGCTTCGTGGAAGTCGGATTGAGAGTGCTGGCGATTATCCTGGAAATGATCATCCAGGTAGCAAAGACGCACAGTGAAGATGAACGGCAAAAGCGCATTGATTATGCGCGCGACAACCCTGCTGATTATCTGCGTAAGTTTGGGCGCGTGCGGGAACTCGGCTCAGCTGGTACCGACAATGAAACCGGCACCGTGCGCAGCGGAAAAACCGACGATTGATATTGCTCATGTGGATGGCTATTTCGTCATCCCGGAGAGCGATATGGGGAAGCTAACCGGATACATGGCCGCGCTGGAAGCGGGCTGTATCCCTCCGAAGTAGAGGGAATATGGCGTTCTTTAAAAGAATGACGAAGGCCGAGATACGCCGCCAGTTCACGCATTATGGCTTGTTCTGGGGGTGTGTCCCGGTCTACGTCAATATGCAGAACGATGAATGCCCTGATGTGGCCACGCGAAATTGGGTGCCGGAATGGACTCTGGATGTTGCCGATTGGCTATCGGGTATTCCGATCTGGTTCATGACAATGATTGACCCGTATTACGAACCGATGTTTGCCATCAAATTAACGGCACTGATTGAGGATGACGAATGAAAGTCTACATCGCTGGCCCCATGACAGGCCGTGAGAATTTCAACCGAGAGGCGTTCAACAAAGAAGCTGAGCGACTGGCTAAGCATGGCCATATCGTACTGAACCCCGCCACGTTGCCGGCAGGCATGGAGCAGCGCGAGTACATGGACATCTGTTTTGCGATGCTGCGCTGCGCGGATGCCATTTTGATGCTGCCAGGTTGGCAAGCGTCATCCGGCGCGACCGCTGAGTACCACTACGCGTACAAAATGGAGCTGCCGGTCTACAGCACTTTGCATTACCCCCCGGTGGCCAGCGAGCAGGCCGCCTGATTGGGACCATGGTCCCAACGAAATGAACCACCTTCGGGTGGTTTTTTTATGCGCTTCGCACGCGCACATCTAAGAGAGTCTTTCAGTAGTGAGCTTGGGCAATCCGCTAGCTCTCGGGCGGTATTGCCGTGCGACAGGCTCACACCTAAAAGGAAAATTCAATGCAACTTCCGCAAGTATTAACGTCACCCCGAGCATGGAGTATCCACGTTGAATGGCAGTGGCCAGAAAATAGCGGTGAGCATTCACGGCTTGAAATGCAGTATCTCAATGCTGATGGTCGTCTGCAAAGACAGGTTATCGCATGGCCGCTAGCCGGGGTGTTGATCGGTGGCCTTAAAGCTGGCGAACGCCTGCAAATTCGCCTGCGCCCGATCGATAAAAATGGTGCAGTTCGCGAATGGACTCAGGGTGACTGGATAGAAGGTGTGTCGTCCAGTAATGCAGATGAGTACCTCGCGGCATTATCTATAACCGCTGGCAGCGACATGCGTTTAATGAAAACTTTTAGCACACCGCAATTCAAAATTGTAAATGGTGAAGTGTTCATCCGTGATGCATTTATTTCTGGAACTATCCACGCGGCAGAAACGCCGAAGACCAGTAATAGCCACATCGATGTAGGTAAGATTCTCGACGATGCATGGAAGAGTGGACGTCGTTCTGTAGCTGAAGGCCTTGAGGCTTTAGCTATGGCTGCATCGGCATATCCGCAGGACTATAAGCAGCATGCGCGCGGCGGTGAGACAACGCCATCAACCTATACAGTATCCATGGGCATTGCCGTGAACGATGCCTCATCCGTATCTGGTATCGCTAGAAATATCGATAACTTCTCAGTCGAGATGAGCGATAAGGGTGTAGTTGTCAATATGGCTAGCGGTGGGCGAATCGTCCTAGGTAATTGGGGTGATAGCAGCATCACGGTATCGAAACCATTGCCACCACTTACACCTGATGAAGAAAAGTATGGGCGTGGACTCTGCCAGCTACCTACCGGTTGGGAAGATTTAAACGGTAGTGAGTCATGGTTGGCGCATCTAAGTAAAGATTTACGAGCGCAATGGCCTGCGCTAAGCCGTGAACAGAAAATGGCTATCGCTCATACCATCGGCGAACTGACCGAAGAGTTGATCAACACAGCCAACGAACGCGCATGGTAACGCCTATCAACGTAGCCCTGGTGATACACACCGCATTCTCCTCACAGGAAAAAGAAAATGCCCGCCCGCGCTAAACGCCCTTGTAAACACAAAGGATGCTCCACGGCTACCAATGACCCATCAGGATATTGCGATAGCCACCGCCAGCTACACGCCGGTGATGGTTGGCGTAATTACCAGCCAGGGAAGAGCCGCCAGGAGCGCGGGTATGGTCGGCCATGGGAGATACGCCGCGATCGCGTTCTGATGCGAGATAAATATCTCTGCCAGGACTGCCGGCGACGGGGCATAGGCATGAAAGCCGAAAGTGTGGATCACATTATCCCAAAAGCCCACGGCGGCACCGATGACGATAGCAACCTCGAATCGTTGTGCTGGCCATGCCACCGCCGGAAGACAGCTAAGGAGCGGTTTAACTGATGGCATATATCCGTTGTACCTACTGTGGCTCGCAACTGCATACCGTAGCGAACTGCCCTAAAACGTGGGGCGGTTCTTCCCGCCGCGCTAACCTACGCTGCTCATATTGCGGTGGCGCTGGGCATTCATCGGATGCCTGCCCCCATAACGCCAGCAGCGGCAATCGTCGCCGGCTGAATGACAATTTCTATCTGGACTGACGGAGGGAAAGAAGATGAAGCATTAAAGCGGGTAGACCGTAGCAGCCGAACGGCGGCGATGGCTGGGTAGTAACCAGCCCCCGAGTCTCCGAGTAGAGAGCCAGCTTTGCATCTGGTGAGGGTTAATAAGAAAAGAAGCACCGGTAAGGCAGCGCGAACGCCGATAAGCGCACCGGTTACAGCTGCGGGGGAGCAGAGACGAACCCTAAGCGCTACCCACGGCATGGGCGCGGCCACTGCGAAAGTGTGGCGGCATCACAGCGATAAGGGCATCAGAACGTGGGCGCATAGCGCTAAGGGCCACCCTTCAGGGGAAGAGTGGCGATAACCCGCCACAGCTTTCTGGTGCCCTTCTCCTTGTGATGAGTGCGCCACCCATAAGCGCAATGAAGGAGGTGATCCCGTCTCCCACTGCAAGGGGCAGCAGAGCAAATCCCGGTACGCCGGGATTTTTATTGCCTGCTCATAACATGAAAGCGTCCTGAACCCGACGGACAACCACCACGCCTCAGCATACGGTGTGAGGCCAGGGCGCTTCCAGTTGTGGTGAATTGCAGCCGCACCGACGGCAACCAGAAGATCAGCGCCTGGCCCACACACCCATTGCCCGACCCGCGCGCCCTGAGCAGCGGACCCCGGCAGGCCGGCTACAGAACCGCCGCCAGCCGGGGGGGGTAGGGGGGGGTAAAATCCCTAAACCCCCCCGCCGTTGAGGACTGCCGCTCCCGGTCGATTTTTACGCGTGGGAAATAAGATCTTTTTTTTGGCGATTTTTAACGTAACAGAAAACGCAATTGATGCATGGAGGTGCACGGATGGCGACAGGTGTGCGATCTCCAGGCGGAGGCCGGAAACCGAACAATGCCGGCACGCAAGTTAGCTCCGTAACTCGCGCCGTATCGCCGCCAGAGGAATTGCTGGGTGATATGGCCATCGATGCATGGAAACGAACCTGCAGGCTGATGATCGATCGTGGCAACTTCGAGATGGAAGATTGCTACTTGCTGATGGAGTACTGCAACACGGTGCAGCTGTTGTACGACGCGAATCTGGAAATAAAAGGCGACGGGATCGGGGATGAGACTGCCGCTGGCGGCCAGAAGCTGGGCGCGGCGGTAAAGGCGCGAGACAAGTACATCTCGCAGCTCATCAGACTGAGCGTTGTATTGAAACTGGACCCGAACAGCCGGGTACGGGTTGCTAATCCGGGGCAAGGTGCCAAAGAAGCGGGAAACGATTTCGACGAATTTTAATTGGGACCACGGTCCCATTTTTTATGGATGAGTTATATGGCCGCATACCCGAACGTCAATCTGGCGAACCAGTATGCGCGTGATGTGCTAAGCGGCAGCATAGTCGCCTGCAAATACATCCGGCTGGCCTGCCAGCGCCATTTTGACGACCTGAAAAAATCACTGGATAAGGATTACCCGTACCGGTTTGACCGGGATTTAGCTGAACGTGCATGTCGATTTGTTCAGTTGCTTCCCCACTCCAGTGGGGACCTCAAAGGGCAGAAACTGAAGCTGGAAATGTGGCAAGCCTTCGCTTTCTGCTCGATCTTCGGCTGGGTTACGAAATCCAACAAAAAACGACGCTTTAAGGAAGCCTACATCCGTGTTGCCCGTAAAAACGGTAAATCGTTTATATCTGCGGGCATTGGTATGTATATGTTCTGCGCTGATGGCGAAAACAGCGCGGAAGTCTACTGTGGCGCCACGCAGATGAGGCAGGCCAAGAAGGTCTTCACCCCAGCCCAACAAATCGCAAAAATGCTGCCAGCGTTGCGCCGGCGTTTCGATGTTTCAGTCTGGACCGAAAAGCTGACGCGTCCGGATGGATCGGTATTCGCGCCGGTGGTCGGCGACCCTGGTGATGGTGACTCACCCAGCTGCGCCATCATTGACGAATACCACGAACACAAAACAGACCGGCTATACCAGGCGATGACGACGGGCATGGGCGCCCGTTCTCAGCCGTTGACGCTGATTATTACCACTGCCGGTACAGACCTAGAGTCGCCTTGTTACGACAAGGACAAAGAGGTCAAAGAGGCGCTGGACGAAATCACCCCGAACGATCGACTGTTTGGCATGATTTACGAGCTGGACCAGGGCGACGACTGGACCGACCCGGCCAACCTGATTAAAGCCAACCCGAACCTCGATGTCTCGGTGAAATACAGCGATCTGGTCGAGCTACTGGAAGTGGCAAAGAAAGTCCCGCGTATGACGAACGCGTTTAAGACAAAGCGTCTGAATATGTGGGTTTCCGGCGCCACGGCGTTCTTCAACATGGAGCAATGGAAAGAGGCTGAGGACAAGACGCTGAAGCTGTCAGACTTTGCTGATGATGATGCCCATCTTGGGCTGGACCTTGCGAAAAAGCTCGATATGAACGGATGTGTTCCACTGTTCGCGCGGGAAATAGAGGGCAAAAAGCATTATTACGCTGTTAGTCCAAAATTCTGGGTCCCGGAAGATACGGTTCACAGCACCGATCCTAAGCACCTGAAAGCTGCCGACCGGTACCGGAAATTCGTCACGATGAAGGTACTGGAAGCGACGGACGGCGCCGAAGCTGATTACCGTGAAATTCATGCCAGCATTCTGGATATGCGGCAGGAAATCAGGATTAAAGAGGCTGATATTGACCCCGCTGGCGCGACAGCGCTGCGTCACTTACTGGAGGATGACGGGGTTGAATGCGTGGAAATCACGCAGAACTTCCAGAACATGTCTCCGGCGATGAACGAGCTGGAAGCGGCGCTCGCCGGCGGGCGATTCCACCACGACGGCAATCCGATTCTCACCTGGTGTATCAGCAACGTTATCGGGAAGTTCATTCCCGGCAGCGATGACGTCGTTCGCCCGACAAAAGGCGATAAGCAATCAAAAATCGACGGCGCGACAGCGTTGTTTAACGCCCTTACACGCGCGTTGCAGAACGGCGGAGGCGGGGGCGGCAAATCCATTTATGACGAGGAAGATGTGGCATGTTAACAGCAGCGATCTCGGTTCTGATTTTTCTGATTGGCCTGGCCGGCGCCGTTATGATCTCTGCCGGCGCATGGCTATTCTCCCCTGCAGCTGGGCTAATTACCGGCGGCGCTCTTTGTATCTTCTGCTCATGCCTCTGGGCGAAGGCAGTGGGAAAACCAGCTGATCGAGGGGGCAACTGATGTTTATCCCCCAATTTTTCCGGGGAGCTTCAAAGCCCGGAGTTAACCGAGGCGATTGGTCAGTTCTCGGTGGGTTCGGTGCCAGCAGTAGTTCATCGGGCATCATTATCACACCGGAAACGGCCATGGCCATGTCGGCGGTCCGGGCATGTGTGACGCTTCTGGCTGAGTCGGTGGCGCAGCTGCCGTGCGAACTGTATCGCCGGGATGAAAAAGGCGGGCGTATTCGGGCGACCGATCACCCGCTCTATGACCTGATTCACTCCCAGCCCAACAAGAAAGACACCTCCTTTGAATACTACGAGCAGCAGCAGGGCGCGCTGGGCATTGAAGGTAACTCGTTTGCACTGATTGAGCGCAACGGGAAAGGTGAGCCGACGGAATTGATTCCAGTGAACCCGAAAAAGGTGATCGTGATGAAAGGTCCGGACGCAATGCCGTACTACCATCTTCCCGATCTCGGCGAAACCTTGCCGATGCGCATGGTGCACCACGTTAAATATTTCTCGTTCGACGGTTATGTCGGCACTTCGCCGATTCAGACGAACGCAGATGTTCTCGGCCTCGGTCTGGCCGTCGAGCAGCACGCGGCCCAGGTGTTTGCGCGCGGCACGACAATGAGCGGCGTAATTGAGCGCCCGAAAGATGCGGCAGCAATCAAGAGCCAGGAGGCGATTGATAAGCTGCTGGCCAAATGGACGGATCGTTATTCCGGCGTCCGTAATGCGTTCTCT
The DNA here is from genome assembly GCF_028069815.1 of Citrobacter sp. Awk 2. Lineage (NCBI taxonomy): Bacteria > Pseudomonadati > Pseudomonadota > Gammaproteobacteria > Enterobacterales > Enterobacteriaceae > Citrobacter > Citrobacter sp. Awk 2. Next base: position 16,534 of record NZ_JANEWL010000032.1, on the reverse strand, counting down.
GTCGCGCTGCTGCAGGAGGGCATGAGCTATAAGCAGCTTTCCCAGGACAACGAGAAAGCGCAGCTGCTGGAATCGCGTAAATGGTCGGTGAATGAAATATGCCGGCTGTATAAAGTCCCGCCGCACATGATTCAGCTGCTGGAGCAGTCCACGAACAACAACATCGAGCACCAGGGCCTGCAATACGTGATGTACACACTGCTAGCCTGGCTGAAGCGACATGAAAGCGCCATGATGCGCGATCTGCTGCTGCCCAGCGAACGCCGTGATCTGTATATCGAGTTCAATGTTTCTTCGTTGCTGCGAGGGGACCAGAAATCACGCCATGAATCCTACGCGCTGGGGCGCCAGTGGGGCTGGTTATCGGTTAACGATATCCGCCGTATGGAGAACCTGCCGCCTATTCCTGGCGGTGAAACGTACCTGACACCGCTGAATATGGTGGACAGCGCCAAGTTGCCGGCGGGTATCAGTAAAGCCTCACCGCAACAAATTAGCGAGATCGAAGCCATTCTGGCACGTACCTGAAACAAGCCCGCAGCCGCGGGCTTTTCTTTTGGTGGAAACCATGAAACTTAAAATGATTAACCTGCCGCACCTTGCGGATCAGGTCTTCGGTGTTCCGCACTATGCAACGCGTCAGATTATGGATTCGGTGAAAGCCGTTCTGGTCCCGCGCCTGCAGGGGAACGGTTCTCCGGATTTGTCTATGGCATTCGAATCTGACGACGTTCCGGAGCCAGAGAAAACGCAGTCCGCAGGCGGCGTTGCAGTGATTCCCGTTCACGGCATTCTGGTGCCGCGGCGCGGCCAGATTACGGCGGCCTGTACCGAACTGACCAGCTACGAGCGAATCCGCGGCATGATTAGCGCCGCGCTGAGCGATGCGGCCGTCAGTGAAATTGTGTTGGATATCAACTCAGGCGGAGGTGCTGCAGCTGGCTGTAAAGAACTGGCCGATTACATCTTCCAGTCGCGTGAAGTGAAGCCGATCACCGCCATCGTCAATTTCAGCGCGTACTCAGCAGCGTATTTCATCGCGTCGGCATGCAGCAAAGTCATCGTGAGCCAGACCAGTGGTGTTGGTTCGATTGGTGTCATCATGGAGCACATGGAGGCGTCAAAGTGGGAAGAGAGTATCGGCCTGAAGTTTACGACGCTCTTCCGTGGCGACAACAAAAACAACGGCTCACAACATGAACCGTTAACAGAGCAAGCCCAGACGATGTTCCAGGGCCTTATCGACCAGATGTATGAGGTTTTCACCTCATCCGTTGCGGAATATCGCGGAATGACGCAGCAGGCGGTCATCGATACGCAGGCCGCGCTATATACCGGCGCTGATGCAGTTGCCGCCGGTCTGGCTGATGAGGTTTCCGATCCGCAATCGGCGATCAACGCGATTGCAGCGAAGTACCGAACACCACAGCAATCAATCCTGTTACGGGCCTCAGTCATGGATATGCAGACCCAACTTTAACCCGACGCCTACGCGTCATCCTGAAAGCAGCCATATGGCTGCTTTTTTTATGTCTAAAAAGAGAGAAAAATCATGCCTCAGATTGAAGAATTACGTCGTCAGCGCGCGGGTATTAACGATCAGGTTCAGGCTCTGGCTCAGGTTGAGCTGGGCGGCGGTGTATTGTCCGCTGAGCAACTGACTCAGTTTAACAGCCTGCAGCAGCAGTTCACCGATATCACCGCCCAAATTACCCGCCTGGAAGCGGCAGAACGCGCCGCAGCAGCGGTGGCGGTCCCGGTATCAGCGACGGGTACGGGCGCGCCGGCGATTCATGTGAAAGCCGAACCGCAGCAGTACAAGGGTGCGAGCATGACCCGCATGGTGATGGCCATTGCCGCCGGCGGTGGTGACCTGAACATGGCGCAGACTTTTGCGACCAACGAGCTGAACGATAAGCAGGTTGCCATGGCGATCAGCACCGCCGCCGGTTCTGGTGGCGCGCTGGTTCCGACCAACATGCAGAACGAGGTCATCGAGCTGCTGCGCGACCGCACCATCGTTCGTAAGCTGGGTGCGCGTTCCGTGCCGCTGCCGAACGGCAATCTGGCGCTCCCACGCCTGGCCGGCGGTTCGACTGCCAGCTATGTCGGTGAAGGGAAGGATGTGAAAGCCAGCGGCGCCAGCTTTGATGATGTGAAACTCAGCGCGAAAACGCTGATCTGTATGGTTCCTCTGTCGAACCAGCTGATCGGTCGTGCCGGGTTCTCTGTCGAGCAGTTGGTGCTGGGCGATATCATCAGCGGTATTTCTACCCGCGAAGATAAAGCCTTCCTGCGTGATGATGGCACCGCAGACACCCCGAAAGGGATGAAAGCAGTTGCCACCGCTTCAGCGCGCATTAAAGCCTGGGATAAAGATGCGGATATCACCCTGCAGACCATCGATACCTATCTGGATGGGCTGATTCTGATGACCATGGACGGCAACAGCAACATGCTGCAGTGCGGCTGGGGTATGTCCAACCGTACCTACATGAAGCTGTTTGGTCTGCGTGATGGCAACGGGAACAAGGTATACCCGGAAATGGCCAGCGGTATGCTGAAAGGTTATCCGATTGAGCGTACCAGCGCGATCCCGGCTAACCTCGGCACAGGCGGTAACGAGTCCGAGATTTACTTCGCTGACTTCAGCGATGTGCTGATCGGTGAAGAGGGTGATATGAAGGTCGATTTCTCGCGCGAAGCGACTTACATCGATGCTGACGGCAACACCGTTTCGGCGTTCGCCCGTAACCAGTCCCTGATCCGCGTTATCGTTGAGCACGATATTGGTTTCCGTCACGTCGAAGGTCTGGCGCTCGGTACCGGCGTTCTCTGGTAATCGCCCACAGCCACAAAGGCCCGCTTAGCGGGCCTTTTTTATTCACTTTAGCTGGAGATAGGCCATGGCTGGAAAGTCTAAAAAAGATGCCGGTGCAGACACCACAACTTCCGTTGATGGTGGTGATGCGATTATTGATACCGCCAATATTGACGACGGTGTGATTTCTGCTGATGTGACCACTGGTGATGAAAATGGGACCGTGGTCCCAGTGGTTAAATCCGACCAGGAACGTCGCGCCGTTGTATTCCTGGGGCCTTACCATCGCTATTCACGCGCAGATGTCGCTGCGTTCGATGCCGAATACGCTGAAGAGCTGGTTAAGCGCAAAATTGCAGCCTGGCCAGAAGATGCGAAGCGGGCGTTGAATCCTCGCCGGGGAGACGATGACCATGAAACCGACATTGGATGAAGTTAAGGTCCAGCTGCGTCTCGAGCTGGATTTTACCGAGCATGACGGTCTGCTGACGCGCCTGATTGGTGCCGCGCGTCGCAGTATCGAGCGCTCGTATTACTGTCGCCTGGCAGAATCGCAGGATGAACTGGACAAACTTCCAGATGGCCCGCCGGCGTACCTGATTGATGACGATATCCAGCTGGCCATGCAGATGATGGTCGCTCACTGGTATCTCAACCCAACAGGCGCCGGTGAGGGTACGCCGTCAGATCTTGGCGTTTCCTACCTGCTGTTTCCGCTGATGGAGCATACGGTATGAGCCAGAAACCACTGCAACCCGGCGAGCTTAATTGCCGACTGTCGTTCAGCTATATCGTCATTTGCGAAGGCCCGCTGGGTGAGCCGCTGCCGGCGCAGGAAGTGCAGGCGGGGAAAGCCTGGGCGAAGAAGGAGCTGATTTCAGGCCGGAAAATCCGGACGCTGGACCAGCAGCAGGTGGTCGAAACCTGTGAATTTACCCTCTATCCGCGTGAAGTAGATATCGACTGGAAGGTGGCCACAAAGGACCGGGTTTATACCGTTCGCAACGTGGACCGACTTCCTGACCGCATGATCATTACGGGGGAGGCTGACGGGCGCCATGATCGAGCTGGCAATTAAACCTGCGCTGGAGCGCATAACGGGCCTGAAAGCGTACCCGCTGCTGCTGCCTGATAGCGTGCAGGAAGGGGCAACCTTTCAGCGTATTTCCGATCCGCAAGTCGGTGATGGCCTGGTGCGTACCGGGCTAATTGATGTCCGGATGCAGGTCAATTTGTACGTGATTGACGACTACACCCACATGCTGGAGCTGGATAAAGCATTGTGGGCCGAGTGGAAAACCCTGGTTCATAGCGAGATTGAGGGCCATCCGGTCCAGTACGTTGAGCGAGGCGGCATCCAGCAGGATAAAGTCACCCTGACCAATGGCCGCGTGCAGTACCGCCTTATCCGCGATTTCACTTTTACCGTTCCGGAGTAACTCCCATGGAGATGGAAATCAAATTCCCGACCGGGAAGGATTTCGATCGGATTCTGGAAGATATCGACAAAAAAGTGGGTGTGAAGTTGCTACGTGATGCCGGACGTGAGGCGATGAAAATCGTTCAACTGGACATGATTAGCAACGCCGGTTTCGATGAGGAAAGCATCGGGCCGCACATGCGCGACAGCATCAAAATCCGTAGCACCAACGTAGCAGAAACCTCCCGCTATAACACGATCGTCACCCTACGTGTCGGTCCCAGCAAAATCCATCACATGAAAGCCCTGGCGCAAGAGTTCGGCACCGTAAAACAGGTGGCACAGCCGTTTATTCGCCCGGCGATGGATTACAACGTTCAAAAAATCCTGCAGGTGCTGGCAACTGAAATCCGCATCGGGCTGGAAGGTCAATAATCGGAGATAAAAATGGCTGACGAAAATATCAAATCCCCCTCGGAGTATGCATCCCTTCCGGCGGGTACCCGCGTTTCTTACGGCGCAGTCGGCGCCACTATCGACACCGCAAAGCTGTTGCAGTCGGCAACTGCCATCGGGGCCACTGGTAACAAAGGGACGTTTATCGACGTTACCCGCCTGATCGACACCGAGCCGAAGTACATGGCTGATATGGGCGAAGGTGAAGACAAAACGCTGGTCTTTATCGATGATCCGGATGATGTAGCACAGCAGGCGCTGCTGACCTCTGCTGACGCGAAAGAAACGGTTGTCTTTTTCATGCAGTTCCCGAACCGTCGCCTGGCAGAGATTCAGCTCGTTCTGGCCGGCTGGAGCATGCAGACCGTCGATTCACCGAAAGGCAAGGTGCTGCAGCTGGAGGTTTACGGCAAGCAGAACAAACTGAAATGGACGGTGACCCCCGCCGAACCAGACCAGGGCGGCGCGTAATCCTTTAGCCATTGCCAGCCACTTCCTTCATTCATCATCAGGATCATCATCATGAACTACAAATCACTGACCACTCCGCTGAACACCACCACTGAAAAAACGCTGCTTGGCCATAAGGTGTTTATCCGCCGTCTGACCAGTACCGAGCTGGATAACTATTCCGATGCAGTCGACGCGGCCCAGAAGGAAGGTAAGTCCCCTCGGCAGCTCTCAGTGATGGGGGTGAATTTATTCCTGCAGGCGCTGGTAAACGAAGACGGTACCCGCCCAGCGAAAAAGGACCTGCCGACAGCAGAAGAGCTGCTCGACGCGCATGCATCGGCAGACCTGCTGGAAGCTGTCACCATGGTGCAGCGCCACTCTTACGGCACGCTTGAGGAAGCGGAAAAAAACTAACTACCTCGCCCCGGCTCAGACTGCTGTTCATGCTGGCAGACCGCTGGGGCGAGCCTGACCCGCGCAAACTTGGTGACCTGCCGGCGCACATTCTCACCTATTGGGAGGCATATTTTAACCTCCTGAAGACTGAGGTTGCCGGCGCGCCACCGCCATCATCACCGCAGCCTGCTGTTGCACCGTCTGAGGGCGTTCAGCAGTTCGCTGATTGTCTGAGGATCTTAGGAAATGGCTGCTGATGTTGCATCGTTGGCTGTTGCGCTTCACCTGAATTCGGCCAGCTTCAAATCGCAGTTTGCTGATGCGATGCGGTCGGCTGACAGTGGAGCGCAACAGTTCAACAGAAAGGCGCAGGCGGATGCCAAAAATACCCGCCAGTCATACGAAGGAGTCAGCAAGGGGATCACCGGTCTCGATGCTGATTTTAACAAACTTGGTCGTACGGTTGATAAGCGTCTGACCGGGCTTGATGAGATGCGCGGCCTGCTGGCCAGCATCTCTGCCGGTAGTAACGTTGCCGGCAGCTCTATAGCAAATGCGCTGGTTACGTCGCTCAGCGAGGGTATGAGCACCGCGCTATCAAACAGCGTGAATGGCCTGAAGAACCAGCGACAGGCCCAGATTGAGTTTAATGAAGCGCAGATCAACGCCGCCCAGAACGTCATAGCTAACGCCAGGGGCCTGCGTGAAGAGGCTATCGCCAAGCAGAACATCGCGGTCAAGACGATGGAAGCAGCGAAAGCCGATCGTGAGCGCGCAATCGCGCTCGATGAGCATTTCGCTAAGCAGGCAGAGGTTAACAAGCAGTTCGGGCTGGCGGTCAGCTATCAGGATGAACACGTCAAAAATGCCCGGGCTATTCAGGAAGCGAACCTGGCCGAGGCCAAAGCGAAAGGGAGTCTGGCCGAAGCAACAAAAACCGTTCTGGCCACGGATATCGCTGAATCCAATGCCAAGCAGCAGCTGACTACCTCGACGCGAAATCTGGCTGTGGCCAGCCGTGAGCTTTCGCTGGGCCAACGTGCAGCTGCAGCCGGTGCTGGGCTGTTACGCGGGGCGCTGGCGATGATCGGCGGTCCTGTCGGGCTGGTAGTAATGTCGCTCGCTGGCATCGGAACGCTGGCGTATACCGCCCTTTCGAGAAGTAAAGCCGAGGTGGACGGTTTCACGAAAGCGCTGCAGAAGTCCGGGCAGCAATCCCTGATGAATGTGGCGTATCTGCAAAATCTGGTCTCCCGCCTAGGTGATACTGACGGTGCAGTGAAATCCGTTACGTCAGCGGTGGGCGCCGGGTTCGGCGGAGATATGCTGGATAAGGTCGCTGGGCTCGGCATGCGAATGGAGGAGATTGGCCAGAGCTCGGATGACCTTGTAGCGATGTTGTCCAGTCTCAGCGGCGATCCTTTGCAGGCTCTGCAAAAGCTCACTGACCAGGGGATTATGCTGAACGGGAGCATGATCGACCAGGTCATCACGCTCACCCGCCAGGGTAAAGAGAGCGAGGCCACGGCGCTGCTGCAGAAGGAGGCAATGGACAGCGTTGCCAAAAAGGTCAAGGAGCAGGAAGAGCAGGTCGGTATGCTCGGTGGCGCCTGGGCGTCCCTGAAAGGCTACGTTAACGACTACTTTAAATCCGTTGGCGACGCGCACATCGCTACCGCGAAGGTGATCGCCGCCGAAAAAGGTATCGATCCGGCGACCTTCGGTGAGCTGGCCGCGGTTAAAGAGCGGGAAGAGGCTGAAAAACTCTACCAGCAGCGGAAGAAAGAGCGTGAAGAGCTGGCCAAACGTCTTAAGGATGAAAACACCCTGGCTGGCCTGATGAAGGCAGGCGTATCGCGGGAAAAAGAGCGCGCAGACGCGACCGCGCTGGTTAACGCCAACTATAAAAAAGGGACGGCGGAGTACACGCAGGCGATGGCTGGCGTGAACAAGATGTACGCAGAGCAGAAAAAAGCGCGTGAGAAAGCCTATTCCGACGATACAGCTACCCGCCGCCTGCAGGACTTACGGCAGGAAGAAGTGGTGCTACGCACGCAGAACGACCAGACCGAGCAGCTGACGAACAGCGAGCGTAAGCTGCTGCAGTTCAATCAGGAAGTTGCCGATCTGAAAGAAAAGCGCATCCTGACCGCTGGCCAGCGCAGTCTGCTGGCACAGGAAACTGAGCTTCGCAACCAGCTGCAGATTAACGCCAGCCTGGACCGCGCCAACGCGCAACGGAAAATCGGCCTGCAGATGCAGGAGAAAAACCAGGAACTGTACCGCTCAACAATCCAGCTGCAGCAGGAGTACAGCAACCGCGTTGCGCAGATGACGATGAGTTCAACCGCGTATGACCAGATGGTTGCCGAACAGCAGGTTCGTGTTCGGTTTATGAAAGAGCGTGAAGAACTAGATACTAAGGAAAGAGATAGAACATCGACTATCTATAAAGAACAGTCTTCTATTCTGGATGAGGAAGAGAAGAAACAGCTTGAAATCGTTCGTACAGGTGCCCTGAAGAAAAAGGCAGTGGAAGGATCCTGGATTGACGGCATGAAAAATGGCCTGCAGGAGTGGCGAGAGGATGCCGAAAACCAGTTCGCCATGACGCGGGATATTGCGATCAATGCGATGGATGGAATGGGTAATGCGTTGTGGAATTTCGCCTCTAAAGGTAAGGGTGATTTTAAGTCGTTTGCCGTTTCGGTCATCAATGATATCGGTCAGATGATCACCAGAATGATGGTGATGAACGCGGTGAAATCGGGTTCAACAGCGATGGGGATCGGGAGCTGGTTTGGATTTGCCTATGGGGGTTATACCGGTGATGGCGGCAAGCATGATGTTGCCGGCGTCGTGCATAAAGGGGAATGGGTTGTTCCTCAGAACGTGGTGCAAAAACCCGGCATGCTGAACTTCCTGAACCAGTTAACCTACGGCAGCGGTTACGCAGACGGCGGTTTAGTTGGTGGCAGCATCGCCCGTTCTTCCAGCAACGAAGATGCCGGTAACGACAATCGAAACATCCGCGTTATGGTCAACATCCCGCTGCAGGTGATTAAGCAGGGCACCGCGGAAAACCAGCAATCAAAAGGCCAGGGAAAAACCAGCGATGAGGCTCTTAGCCTGGAGGCGTTATCCCAGATAAAACAGGTCTGCTACAGCGTGCTGGATCGTGAGTTATCGAATAACGGCATGATCCTGAATGCAATCAAGGGGGCGTGATAATGGCGCTGGAAACATTTAACTGGTCGCCGAGGAATGGTCCTGTCGGGGACATTCAATTTCGTACCCGGTCAGCACAATATGGCGACGGTTACGAGCAGGTTACTGGCGATGGTATTAACTCCGAAACGCAGTCATGGCCGCTGACGTTCGTCGGGCTGAATGACGATATCAGGCCCATCCTGAAGTTCGTCAGAGAGCATGGCGAAACACGCGCGTTTAAGTGGGTTAACCCCCTGGGTGAGCTTGGGCTATATCGCGCCACCCAGATAAAACCCACTGTGATGGATTTTGCTCGTATGTCGCTCGCTGTTACATTTGTGACGGCATATAGAGCCGAGGACTCATAGAGGGATACATGAAACTGAAAATATGCGGGGCTATTATCGGTTGCCTTGCGATGGTTGCAGCATCTGGAGCTGCGGCGCGCGAGCTATCGCCAAAAGAGAAGGGCGTGATTGAGCAGGCAGCAAAGCAGCAGCTTAAAGATCCGGATAGTGCCAAATTTTACTGGCAGGATTACAAGGGTGGTGATGTTTATTGCGCTCATGTGAATGCTAAAAACTCATATGGTGGATTTGCAGGCAAGGCTCTGCTGCTGGTTGGCGTTAAAACTGACAGCAAGGGTAATATCACGTCAGCTGACGTATCGATTCGAAGCGACAATATGATGGATAAAATCTGCACCAAGCGCGGCTATAGCGCTTAAATCCCCCACACCCCACACAAACCCCGCTCTGCGGGGTTTTTTGTTATTGGGACCACGGTCCCAATTTGGAGAACCCCATGGGTATCGCAGCTGATGATCAGAAATTAGAACCCGGCAGCAAAATTGAACTGTACGAGGTGGACGGCACCGCGTTCGGGGCCGAGGTACTCTACTTCCACAACCACGCTATCCCGTATACCGCAGAAGAAATTCTTGCCGCCGGCGATGATGCCAGCCTGCTGCCTGGTAAGCCTATTTTCTGGCAGGGCGTACGCTACGATGCGTGGCCGTGCCGGATTGAGGACATGGAATCGAATGGCGACGGCTCGCCGGCTACGCCTAAATTATCGGTGGCCAACCTGGACGGCTCGATCTCTTCGCTGTGCGGCATGTTCCAGGACATGAAACAGGCCAAGGTGACGGTTCACCGTACTTACGCACATTATCTCGATGCGGAGAATTTCTCCGACGGTAACCCCAGCGCCGACCCGACCGCTGATAGCGTAGAAGTCTGGTACATCGACAGTAAATCAGCGGAGAACGATACCACCGTCCAGTTCAAATTATCCTCCCCGGTCGACGTTACGGGACAAAAGCTACCCGCACGCCAGATGCTTAGCCGCTGCGCCTGGTGCCTGCAGGGCCAGTATCGCGGTCCTGACTGCGGCTATACCGGCACAAACTACTTCGACAAATTCGGCAATCGGGTCGATAACCCGTCGCAGGACGAATGCCCCGGTACCGTCGCCGGCTGCAAGCTGCGCTGGGGTGAGAAAGAGCAACTGCCGTTTGGCGGGTTCCCGGCCATTGCACTGATAAGGATGTGAATGATGCTGAGCCAGAGACTAATTACCTCCATCCAGCTTCACGCTGCGCAGGTGTATCCGCATGAATGCTGCGGGTTGATTATCCGGGCAGGGCGCCAGCGCCGATATATTCCCTGCGAGAACACTCACGACAAGCCAGCTGATTGTTTCCGGATCAGCGCTGAGGCCTGGGCAGGTGCTGAGGACACCGGCGAAGTGCTGGCGGTGGTGCATTCGCATCCGGATGCAGGTCCGCATGCGTCTGCAGAAGACCTGAAGCAATGCCATGAAAGCGGCCTGCCATGGGTCATTATGTCGTGGCCATCCGGAGAATATACCGTCACCACGCCAGCCGATACACCGCCCCTGCTGAAGCGCCCGTTTATTCATGGTAGCTGGGACTGCTACGGCCTTATTCGTGACTGGTATAAGCAGGAACGCGGCATCGAGCTGCCCGACTTTGAGCGGACCGATAACTGGTGGACACGCGGAGAAAATCTCTACGTTCGGCACTATGCCGAGGCGGGGTTTTACTCGCACGCCAGCGAGCTGCAGCCAGGCGATATCATCCTGATGCAGTACAAGGCCGATGAAATTAACCATGCCGGCATTTACCTGGGGGACGGAAAGATGCTCCACCACATGTATGGCCGGCTGAGTGAAGTTGTTCCGTACGGCGGCATGTGGCGCGACCGTACGCTGTTAACGCTGAGGTATAGAGATGGGCAGTGAATCCCTTAATACCGTTGAAAAAGTCGTCCTAGTGCGCCTGTACGGCAAGCTGGGAACGTTATTTGGGCGCGAGCACCGGTTGTCCGTCTCATCCGTGCGTGAAGCGATACGCGCGCTCTGCATCATGATCCCTGGTTTCGAACTTTGGCTGGAAACAAGTCAGGAGCGGGGGATCACGTACGCCATCTTTAACGGCGGACGCAATATCCATGAGCAGGATCTGCAGCTGGATGGCGTACATGAAGTTATCCGCATTGCGCCGGTGATTATCGGCAGCAAGAAAAATGGGGCGTTCCAGACTATTTTTGGTGCCGTATTAGTAGCAGTGGGATTCGTGCTCAGTTTTACACCGTTCGCAGCGGCATCACCGTTTCTCTACAAAATAGGTGCGGCAATGATGCTGGGTGGTGTGGCTCAGATGCTCGTTCCTGCAGGAACACAGGGCATGACGAACGAATCAAAAGACACCCGGAAAAGTTACTCGTTTGGCGCGCCGACGAACCAGGTAGCGGCCGGCGCTGGTGTGCCGCTGCTCTACGGTATTCGTGAAATCGGCGGTGTACTGATCAGCGGCGGTATTTATGCCGAGAACCAGAACTAAAAGACCTTTGTCCAATTATCCCGCTTCGGCGGGATTTTTTTTGCCCGGAGTTAGCAATGGAAATCACAGGCGCAAAAGGTGGCGGCGGCAGCGGAAGTAGCGATAAAGGCGAGAACCGCGGTACCGAGATCGCTTCAGTTGCTTACATGAAGATATTACTGGCGCTGACCGAGGGTGAAGCCGCCGGTGGATTCTCAGGCCAGGATATTTATCTCGATGGCACACCGCTGCTGGATAGTTCTGGGAGTGCAAACTTCCCAGGAGTTACCTGGGAATGGCGTAGCGGGACTGTCGACCAGCCATATATTTCCGGCTTTCCTGCTGTTGAAAATGAAGTAGCCGTTTCTACGGAACTGAAGTACGGGACGCCGTGGGTTAAGTCGATTAACAACACGCAGCTCTCAGCCGTTCGTCTGCGTCTGAAGTTCCCGAATGGTCTGTATGAACTGCGAGACTCAGGTGGAAAGAGCGGTTATACCGTTGAGTTTGCCATTGATATCTCAACTGATGGAAGCTCCTATATCGAATACGGGCGGGATACTGCAAGTGGTATTGCCAATAACGGCTATGAACGTAGCTATCGAATTGAGCTGCCACCGGCGCAGACTGGCTGGCAAATTCGCGTAAGACGCCTTACACCAAACGCCAATGATGCCCGGCACGCCGATACATCCCGGATCGAATCGATAACCGATATCGTTGATGCCAAGTTGCGGTATCCCCACACCTCACTGCTGTTCGTCCAGTTCGACTCTCAGTTGTTCGATGGTCGTACGCCGACAGTAACGATAAAAATGAAGGGGATCATAGTTCGCGTTCCATCGAACTATGACCCGATCAACCGGACGTATAGCGGTACGTGGGACGGGACGTTTAAATGGGCATGGACGAACAACCCGGCCTGGATTTTTTACGACATCGTGACGAATGCCCGGTACGGCTTAGGCCGCCGGATAACGACAAACCTCGTTGATAAGTGGACGCTCTATCAGATAGCTCAGTACTGCGATGCTAAGGTTTCTAACGGCGCAGGAGGCACAGAGGCGCGTCATCTTTGCGACCTGTACATTTCACAGAGAACCGACGCCTGGACGGTACTGATGGATTTGGCGGCGATTTTCAGGGGGATGATCAGCTGGTCGAATAATCTGCTTTCGCTTGATGCCGATATGCCGCGGGAGCTGGACCCGGACTTTGTCTTCAATAAGTCCAATATTGTCGGTTCTTTCAACTTCTCCAGCTCATCCGAGCGTACCAACTATTCTGCGGCGATAGTGACTTACAGCAATCCGACCAACGGCTATAACGATGATCAGGCCAGCGTTCACGTACCCGAAGTCTCTTCGCGATTTGGTTTCAATACGATGGAAATGACTGCCGTTGGCTGCACGCGCGAGAGTGAGGCGCAGCGCCGTGGGTTGTGGGGTATCGAGACGAACCGCGATGATAATGCGGTGGAGTTCAAAACAGGTATGGAAGGCCGTATTCCGCGGGTTGGTAAAGTAATCGGCGTGAATAACGCACCACTGGCCGGACGGGCGAACGGTGGCCGTGTAGCTGCCGCGGTAGGTACAAAAATCACGCTGGACAGAAACACCGTTGCCGTTCCCGGTAATCGGCTGATCATCAACCTGCCGACTGGCAAGGCTGAAGGGCGCACGATTAAGTCGGTATCTGGCCGCGCGGTCACTGTGGAGTCTGCATACAGCGTATTGCCAAATGCTGAGTCGGCGTGGGTAATTGACCAGCAGGATCTGGCCATCCAGTTATTTAGGGTTCGCCGTGTGGCCATCGGGAGTGATGACCTGGTGACGATATCAGGGTTGCCCTATAACCCGAACAAATTCGCAAAAATCGATGATGGCGCGATTGTTGAAGACCGTCCTGTGACCGTGGTCCCACCAGGTAGCCAGGCTGTACCAACGAATATTGAAATCACCAGTGAGTACCGAATTGTTCAGGGAATAGGTATTAATACCCTGGTCGTAACATGGGACCCGGTGATAAATGCTATCGCCTATGAGGTGCAATGGCGCCAGAATAGCGGCGACTGGATTAATGCAGGCAGGACAGGAAATACCAGAATTGAGGTCGACGGTATTTATTCTGGCCGCTATGTCGTCCGTGTTCGGGCCATCAACTCGATGGATGTTGCATCGGTATGGGCAGTATCAAAGGAAGTCCAGTTGGATGGCAAAATCGGGAAGCCTCCCGTTCCTGTCAATTTGAGAACAACCCCGATGCTGTGGGGGATTCGTATCGATTGGTCCATTCCTGCAGGAGCCGAGGATTCATTATATACAGAACTCCAGTATTCTCAGGACGCAGATGGTAATACTGCGTTGTTGCTGAGTAATATTCCGTATCCACAATCGACATATTCTCAGATGGGGCTTCGGGCGGGGCAGGAATTTTGGTATCGCGCCCGCCTGGTGGACCGTATCGGCAATCCATCAGACTGGACTGAGTGGATGCGTGGGATTTCAAACGATAATTCTGATGATTATCTGGAAAGTATTAGTGATGGTTTTCTAACATCCACTGATGGCGACCGTCTTACGGGGGATATTAATACCAACCTTGAAGGTGTTCTGCAGAACGCGCTGGCGGGTAATGCGACTATCGAACACCAGTGGGCGCAGTATGGGGTCATTCGTGCAGATATTCTGATAGTCAAAACAACGATTGCTGACGTTGATAAGGCGATGGCCGAGCTGTCAACACAGGTACAGGCGCAGATTGAGGACGTAACTGCCTCGCTTGAGGATAAGCTCACCGCCACCGTTGACGCATCAGGAGCGACGGCCATTCATACTCTGAAAGCCGGAGTGCGTATCAACGATATTTTTTACAGCGCCGGGATGTCGATTGCAGTGCTGGCTGAAGCGGGTAAGCCGGTAGTCACCCGCGTCGGGTTTAACGCTAACCAGTTCGTCCTGATGAGTGGCAGCGGTGATACGCAATATTCACCCTTTGCTGTTGTTAATGGCCAGGTATTTATCAGCTCAGCCTTTATCGGTGAGGGAACAATCACGAATGGCAAAATTGGTAATTACATTCGCTCGAATAATTACCAGTCTGGCGTGACAGGCTGGAATATTCCAAAAGATGGATCGCCAGAGTTCAATAACGGAACATTTCGTGGTTCGCTTTATGCCAATAACGGTCAGTTTGCATTTAACGGTACGAATAACACTGTTGTTATCAATGGCAATGGACTGACAGTTAATCTTCCTGGTGGTGGGCGAGTCGTCGTCGGGAGGTGGTCATAATGCCGGAAGGGATTTTAATCGACTACAACGATGGCCGCCCGGTAATGGCGATTACTGCGGGGCTGCGAGCCCCCAGTTTTTGCACATCGTTCTCGGGCAGGTCACCCCAGCCAATGCAGTACCCGGTCAACACACCACTGGTTCCAGGCTCTCAGGTTATTGTGATACCCACCAATCCCATCTACACCTACTCATTTGCTTATTACGACGTAGCCCTTATGGCGAGCGTGACCAGGAATGGTGACGCCGGGGTAATCATCAGTGCCGAGACAATCGGTGGAAATACCCTTAATCCGAACTGGTCCGGCTACGTTATGGAACTACTGCCTGCAGCGGCTTATAACGAAGGGTTACTGGTTACGAACTCTACCGACTTCACCGCCATATCTAATCAGGCTGCGCTGATGACCTGTGCCTGGTCCGGGCGCATCACGGTTAATGGCAGTGCCCCCCTCCCGGTTGGCGGCATCCCTTTTGGTAAATGGGATAACCCGAATGTATCGGTGGGATTTGATGGTGGCAGCATTATTGTTCGCGATATCTCGTACACAGGCAGGGATGATGTTGCCGGAACGGCGACGATTGACCTGGTGATATTCAATCAGACAGCGCCTGTTGGTGGCGATGGTATCACCATGACTAACGCCGCAGGCCAGGTGACGTTCTCCACACTGAATCGGCCTTTTGTATACGACCGGCAAATTCAGATTACCGATGTCTTCCAGAATATTGGCGGCGGATACTGTCAGATAGTTTATACCGGTGCGCAGGTACGCATGGATGGCGGCTATGGAAATCTGCGGGCGAAGGGGATCGTGATGTCAGGAGGTAGCATCAGGTCTGCCTATAACCGGGTTTTTGGTAATTACTTCAGCAATGGGTGGGATATGACCCGTAACAGAAATATCACCATGCCCATTCTCATTCTCCCAAATATGTACTGAGGAAAATTTATGTCAGCAGGAACACTCACCCTGACGAATAACTCTGCCAGGGTGTCAGGAAACGGGACATCATTCAGCACTGAACTGGCGGCCGGTGATTTTATTGTCATGAAAACAGGCGGTGTGACGTATACCCTTCCTGTAAAAACGGTTGAGAGTGATAGTGCGCTGACACTTTCACGTCCGTATGCCGGGCCGGCAGTGTCGGGTTCTGCGTGGACCGCGATGCCGCGTGACACCCTGAACAGCATCAGCGCACAGATAGCCACAGATACAGCCTATGCCATTCGTCAGCGCGTTCTGGAAATCGATAACTGGTATCAACTGCTGGAGGTCAATGGTGATATCACAATAAAGATGGCCGATGGCTCGACTTATACCGGTCCCTCGTGGCTTCGTATTATCGATATAATGAAGACGATGAAGATTGAAGACCTTATTCCTCTGGCTGACCAGATTCATACCGATGCCGCACAGGTTGCTGCAGATAAGCCAGTCATCATCCAGGCAAAAGCCGACGCTGAGGCAGCCGCCGCCGCAGCACTGGCATCTGAAACATCATCGTCCGTATACGCCACATCGGCAGATAGTGCCAAAACAGCAGCAGAAGTCGCGCAAGGGAAAGCCGAGAAGGCGGCGCAGGATGCCGCATCGCACAATCCTGTTGCTGCGCTGGCTAAGGCAAACAACCTGTCT